>JAFGIX010000026.1 GCA_016929395.1 Candidatus Zymogenus saltonus | reverse complement strand
TGGTATTTGATGGGGGGGTCGATCCTGTTAGGCTGTGGGGATGATGGTATTTGATGGGGGGGTCGATCCTGTTAGGCTGTGGGGATGATGGTATTTGATGAAGGAGTCGATCCTGTTAGGCTGTGGGGATGATGGTGTATAATATGTTGCAGTAGGGGCAAGGTTATATAGGACGGGAGTGCCTGAAGCCGACGATTATTGAGAAGTCTATCGGCTTTTTTGGGAATTTTTTAACGTAATGATGGGGGCCGGGAGGACACCAAAATAGACAAGTGGCACATTTTTTTTTCGGAGGCAAAGCCCTGATTTATTTTTAACCGAAGGATCATTTCAACCTGCTTAAAGGGCAAGGTTTTTTATATTTTAAGGCAGTTATATATGGGGGAGTTAAAGGGGTTTTGGTTATTTTAAATTTCTAAATTGCATGTTAGAAACGGAGGAATTTGGATATGAAAACAATCTCGATTATAATAGCGGCGGTTCTTTTGTGCGGCATCTCTTCAATCTGGGCTGTCCCGAAAGAGATTTCCGACGAGGCCGTCGCCATAGTCAACAATGAGACGATAACCTACAGCGAGTTGTTGAAGGAGGGCGGGGATAACGTGAAGGGCGATCCCGATAGAGTCCTCGAAAACGGCATGACCGTCAAGGAGGCGAGGGAAATCGTGCTGGAGCAGCTCATTCGCAAGAAAATTCTTGACCAGGAGGTGGAGAAATACGGTATTGTAGTCAAGGATAAAGAGATAGAATCGGCTATAGAGCAGGAGATGGCGATATACGGCTTGACCAAGACGGAGCTCTTGGAGAGGCTTGCAAAGGAAAACTTGAACTTCTCTGACTACAAGAAGGAGAAGGAGTATTCAATAAAGAAGCAGAAGCTTGTATCGAAGAAAATAGGAGCTCACATCATCGTGACCGAAGAGGAGATTCAGAACTACTTCAAAGAACACGAGTCTGAATTCGCTGACTTGAAGCAGTATAGGGTAAGCGAGATTGTTATCCCAATACCGGCTGATGTGACGTCAAAAGAGCTTTTATCTTTGAGAAATCAGATGGACGAGATAAGGAGGATGGCCGTGGGCGGAGCGGACTTCGCCGAGCTGGCGAAAAAGCATTCCAAGGCCCCCGACGCCCCTGAGGGGGGGGATATGGGCTTCATCCAACCGAAAGATGTAGGGGCAGGTTTTTCGATGAGATTGAAGATTATGAAGGTTGGCGAGGTGAGCGAGGTTTTGGCGACGCCGATGGCTTTTCTTATCTTTAAATTGACCGACACAAAGCCTATCCCGGGCGGAGTCAAGGTGGAAGACGTAAGGGCGGACATAGTGGATATATTGACAAACCAAAGGAAGATTCAGCTCTTCAACAAGTGGCTGGAGCAGATTCGAGAAGAGGCCTTTGTGCAGAAGATGCTTTAACTTAAAATTTGACTTAAAAAGGGGAACTTTTATCCGTCCCGTTGTCTAAAGAACAATAACGTAAACTTGAAAAGTAACTGAATAATTTCTTAAAAAATGAAACGTCGATATAAGACATCAGAGGAGAGCCTCCTGATGCTCTCCGAAACCAAGTATCAGAAGAGGAGGATGGCGATAGTCATCTTCCTGACGATCACTGCTGTGTTCATGTTTCTGGTTACCACCGTCTCTCTGGGGACCTATTACTACTTTTCCAAGGACCTGCCGAGCGTTACCGCACTTAAAGATTTCAGGCCCAGCATCATCACAAAGGTCTACGCCTACGACGGCCAGCTTATCGGTGAATACTTCGTTGAGCGGAGAACGGTGGTCAAATACGAAAAGATTCCGAAAATGCTCGTTCTGGCCTTTGTCGCCGCCGAGGACGACGACTTCTTCGAGCACCCGGGGATAGACATAAGCGGAATCATCCGGGCCTTTATTCACAACATCCAGGCCGGAAAGGTTGTGGAGGGCGGGAGTACCATCACACAGCAGTTGATAAAGACCCTCCTTTTGACCCCTACCGTTGACATCTCCAGGAAGATAAAGGAGGCGATTCTGGCATACAGGATCGAGAATTATCTCACAAAGGAGGAGATACTCTACCTCTATCTCAACCAGATTTATCTAGGATATGGGGCCTTCGGCGTGGAGGCGGCTTCGGAGTCATATTTCGGGAAACCGGTCGAGGAGCTTAACCTCGCGGAGTGTACGCTTCTGGCCGGGCTTACAAAGTCGCCGGAGCGGTTTTCGCCTTACAACCACTGGGAGCTCGCAAAGGATCGTCAGAGATACGTCCTCTCAAGGATGATGAGCGAGAAGTACATCACAAAGGAGATAATGGAGGAGACCCTAAATACACCTATTGAGCTTAAGAGGTACTCCAATCCCACAAGGAAGAAATGTCCCTATTTTGTAGAGCACGTGCGCCGCTACATCGAAAAGAAATACGGTTCCACCGCCCTCTACAGGGAGGGGCTTTCCGTATACACTACTGTAGACGCTGATATGCAGGGATACGCGAGGGAGGGGTTGAAGAAGGGACTGAAAGAGCTGGACAAGAGACAGGGGTATCGGGGCGCTCTGGACAACCTTCAGGACGAAGATGCCGAAAACTATATAGAGAAATTGAAAGACAAATACGGCGAGGAGCCCCTTGTCGACGGTCTGACCTACAGGGGGATCGTCACGAAGGTGGATGACTCCAATAAAGTCGTGTCAGTAAACCTAGGAAACAACAGCGGGACGATCGCCCTGGCAAACATGAGCTGGGCGAGGAAGTTCAATCCCGCAACGCCCTATGTAAGTATCTCTAATCCCTCCTCAGCCCTTTCCAAGGGGGACGTCATTCTGGTAAAAGTCCTCGAGAGGATTTCCGACAAGGGTACCTATCGCCTCGCCCTCGACCAGGATCCTCAGGTAGAGGGGGCCGTTGTGTCGATGGAGCCGGATACCGGTTATGTCAGGGTCCTCGTGGGCGGTTACGATTTCAACAGGAGCGAATTTAACCGCGCCATCCAGTCCAGAAGACAGCCTGGGTCGTCCTTCAAGCCTATAATCTACGCCGCGGCCCTGGACAAGGGCTACACCCCCGCAACAGTTATCTACGACTCCCCCGTAATATACAAGGACAAATATTCCAGGAAGGGCGTCTGGAAGCCGAAGAACTACGACGGCAAGTTTTACGGCCCCACGACCTTAAGGCGCGCACTGATGCTCTCGAGGAACGTCGTCTCGGTGAAGATAGTATTTGACATCGGGCCGGATTACGTGGTCGATTACGCAAAGAAGCTGGGGATAACCTCACCCCTGGCCGCCGTTCCATCCATCGCCCTGGGCGCCAGCGGCGTCTCGCCCATGGAGATGACAAACGCCTTCTCGGTGTTCAATAACGGCGGAAACAGGCCGATACCTATATTCGTAACCAAGGTCGTAGACCGTGACGGAAACGTCATCGAGGAGAACCTCCCAAAATCGGAGCCGGTCATCAGTCCGGAGACCGCCTACATCATAACGAGCCTTATGGAGAGCGTCGTCCAGTCCGGAACGGGGACCAGGGTCAAGGCCCTGGGGAGACCCACGGCGGGCAAAACCGGAACCACCAACGATTATATCGATGCCTGGTTTATGGGATTCATCCCCCAGCTTACCACAAGTGTCTGGGTGGGCTTTGACGACGAGAAGACCCTCGGAAGGTACGAGACCGGGGCGAAGGCCGCGGCACCCATCTGGCTCTACTACATGAAGGAGGCCGTAAAGGATATGCCGGTCAAAGTATTTCCGATACCGGAGGGGGTCGTCTTTGCCCGCGTCGATCCGGAAACCGGCGGAATAGCGACTGGCAACTCCTACGAGACCGTAATAGAGTGCTTCAAGCCGGACTTCCTGCCGAAGGAGGGGGGCGACATCGTGCTGCCGGAGGAGGGGAGCAAGTTCCTCAAGGAGGACCTGGGGCTGTAGGTTGTCGGGATCCTGCCGGGGAATTGAAGATGTGAGAGAGTAGGGAAGGGATGGGAAGGAAGGGCTGTTACTAAATTTTCATATGCCACATGGCGATGTGCCGCGTGGCATATTTGTTTATGCTCTATATACGTCAAAGTTGGAAGAGGTTTAATAGATGGTTTGGCGGAAGAGGGATAAAGTGTCATTCCCTTGGGAAGCGGGAATCCAGACTTAATATCTACTGGATTCACGATCGAGTCGGGAATGACGGTATAGTGCCCGATCTGGTCGGGAATGACGGTATAGTGCCCGATCAAGTCGGGAATGACAGTCTAATTCCTGATTGTGCTTGGAATGACAGTATGCGAAGTTGTTTGCATGGAATGACAAAATATATTTTCATTGTCATTGCGAGGAGCTTTAGCGACGAAGCAATCGGGTTAATACGATAAAAAAACGGCCGGGTTCCACAGGCAAGCTCCAGCTTGTCAGTGGGGTAGGGGACAGCGAAGAAACAATAAGTTATCATTCCCTTGAGAAACGGGAATCCATATATCTGTCATTCCCGTGAAAACGGGAATCCAGTCTTGATATTCACTGGATTCCCGATCAGGTCGGGAATGACAGCATAGTTCCCCGCCGCCTCTGCAGAGAGACAGCCCTACTACTTTTTCCCCAAATCCGGCGGTCTCGTCAAGGGCTTACCTTCGTGTATGTTGCTGTAGAACCGCTGTGTCGGGTAGGCGAAGTCTATATCCTCGCACTTGGCAAACTCCACGAGGATGTCCTCCCAGATTTCGTGTTCGGTGCTGCGTCGCTTTCTCGGCTCGCAGAGGTAGCGTATCGTCAAAAGCACTCCGCACTCCTTAACGCTGGTATAGACTATCGGGGTCAGTATCGAGTAAAAGAGGAGGAACTTTTTCGCGGCCCTCTTGATCCTCCTCTCGGCCGATTGGGTCAGAAACTCCGCCTCCTTGTTGGCGATAGCAAGCAGTATCTCCTTCGCCCTCCGCCAGTTGCTCTCAAATGTGATCAGGACGGGCATCTCGTTCCAGATATACTGGAATCCCTTGCTGTAGTTCGCCAGCATCTCGGTGAACACCTTGCCGTTCGGGATGTGGATAACCCTGCCGGTGCTCTGGTCGGCGTCGACCCAGTTTCCTATCTCCATAAGCGTGAACTGGAATATCCTGATGTCAATTACATCTCCGGCGAAATCCCCAATCTGTATTCTATCCCCCGCCTCGAAGGGACGCCGCCATAGGATGAAGATCCAGCCGCCGAAGTTGGCGACCGGGTCTCTTAGGGCGATGGCAAGTCCGGCGGAGAGGAGACCCAGAAAGGTCGCCAGGGACTGGAACGCCTCGAACCACACCCTGCCTATCAATATTATCCCGAAGAGCACGGAGACGTAGGTGGAGACCTTGCGCCACTGATATTGGATGCGGACGTCCTTTATCCTCCTAAAGGCTATTCTCAAGACCACCTTGCGAAGAAAGTAGAGAAAGAGGATGATGATAAGGGTGATAAGAAAATCCTTCATCAGCTCCGGATTGATGTCCGTCATCTTCTCGATCCAGGCGCCGATCTTCGACAGAAAATCGCCCGTCTTCTTGGCTATTTTGGTGAACGATTTAAGAAACTCTTTCATGTCGTTTGTTCCCGGATCAGGTCTTGAGAAATAGTAAGTATATCAGGGCAACTTATAAAAGGGACTCCCTCAATCAAGTATAGATAACGGGGCCTTATATGTCAAATTTCAAATATCTACAAACACAGACTCCAGGTTCTACCCATTTCCTATAGTCCCCTTCAGGGAGTTCCTGATCAGGTCGATGAGCTCGGCGTCCCTCTTGAAGACAGCGATCGTGTAGATCAGGCCGGAGAGGCCGATGAGAATGAAAAATGAAAATACGTTTAGATCGCCCACGAGCACGGTCCATGCCTTGAATGGGACTACTATGGCGATGATTGATATGACGGATGGGTAGATGAGGTGCTTCAGGGAGCTTACCGTGACTCCGCCGAGGAAATTTTCCATCCTCATAATTATAACGACGGCATTGGCGATATTTAAAAGAGAGAGGAGGATAGAGAGTCCCACGATTTTATAAAGGGTAATGACCGGATAGATCAGGACGGCCAGCAATATAAGATGACACAGCTGAAACAGGAAGATCTCTCTTATCCTGCCCAAGGTCATAAAGACCGACGTAGTCGAGGAGAAAAGTCCCCTCGTCAGGCCGTATATCGCCAATATCTGGGTGGGGATGATTGCGGCGTCCCATTTCGTCCCGTAAAAAATGTGAAAGAACGGGGGCGCGAAACATATTATCCCGATCGCCAGCGGAATATTCACTATGCTCAGGTAGTAGAACGTCTTCAGGTGAAAATCCTTTACTCTTTGGGAGTCTTCGCTCATCTGCATCATGGCGGGAAATACGACCTTTGAGACCATGTGGGTTATCTGGGTGGCGGGGACGTTGGCTATCCTGTAGGCCAGTGAGTAGAAGCCGAGGGAGACCGTCCCCATAATTCTTCCGAGGGAGAAATCGTCGATGTTTTTCAGGATGAAGACTATGACGGTGTTCGACATGACGTATTTCCCGAAGCCGAACATCTCGGAGACCATGTGTCGGTGAAGTTTGAGGGTGGGGTGCCAGGGCGACACGATAAAGACGACGATCAGGTTCACGATGGAGAGCGCCGTGTAGCCTAAGACTATGCTCCAGTAGGCGAAGCCGTTGAGGGCCAGGATCAACGATACTGCGAAGTAGGTGAAAAAGGAGGCTACCTCCGGAAGCGCCCTCTTCCTGAAGTCCATCTCCTTTTCCAAGAGCGATGATGGTATGGAAGAGAATGAGGAGATGACAAGAGTAAAGGAGAGCACCTGAACAACGTCCTTCACCGCCGGGTTTTTAAAGAAGAGGGCGGCGGGTCCGGCCAGGAAATACCCAATTAGAAATAGGATCACGCTTACCGAGACGCTCAGGATCATGGAGGTGTCCGCGGCCTCTTCGATATGCTCCTTCTGATATATCAGGGCCTGGTTCATCCCGAGGTCGCGAAAAAGCCCCAGGCTTGCGGTTATTACGTTTGCTACGGCTACGACCCCGAAGTCGTCCGGGACGAGCAGTCCCGCAAGGATCAGCGTTGCGAGGATGGTGGACGCCCTCGACAGAAACGTGCTTATTCCCACCCAGAAAAACGAGCTCAGTATCTTGCTTTTGATAGATAGTGTCAAGGCAGTGGAAGAGACGCAAAAAAAGGTTTAATTTCACTTCCGATTATGCCAGATGAGCGGGGGCAATTCAAGTCATTTCAATTCGCCTGCTGACCCCCCCATTCGGCAAAAATACTCATTCGCCGCCTGGGCGATTAATAAAATTCCCCTCGAAATAAAAAAGGCCCCTCGAATCAGCGAAGGGCCGGTTTAACGATAGTATGTTATTTCTTTTTCAGCCACATCTCGTAAAGGGGCCTGAAGAAGTAAAAGAGAAAGGTTATCCCCAGGACAGAGCCGAAGATCACCGTTCCGTAGGAGAAAACGGGAGACAGCTTCGAGAGCCACCAGCAGGCGACATCGCAGAAGATCGCCCCGAAAGATAAGATGAAGAGGAGAGTCTTCCACCTGTCCTTTACCGAGCTCATCAGGAAAATCAAAGAGAGAAGGAAGAACATCAGGCTGTGGGTGATCAGATGGGTGTGGGAGAGGGTGGAGAGGCGCGCAAAGGCGACCCCCTTATTGACCTCCGCGTATTTCACCACCTCCTCGAAAGTCGTCAGCGGGGAGCCGCTCTCGCTTCCCCTCGACGAGTGGCAAGAGACGCAGCTCTTTGTAAATATCGGGGCCACTGTTTTCTCGTAGGCGATCCTGTCCGCCCCCGACTTTATCCAGTTTAAGACCTTGTCGATGTCATCATCCGATTCGTAATAGGTCTTCATCGTTCCCAGGCTCTTGGAGCCGAGGAGGGTTGTCTCCCTGTCGCCGTAGTAGGTTAGAACGATGTCGCCCATCGTCAGCGGCTCCTTTCCGTCGGCGAGCCTGTGGGTCTCGTATATGGCGTAGACCGCGGAAAGATACCCGGTCCCGATAACCAAGAGAAAGAAGGTTATAAGGACCTTTGCCGGAATCCCCAGACTCTTCAACTCTCTGTCAAACATCTGCTATTTCCTTCTAAATGAATTAAATAATCTTATTGTGTCGATAAATTAGCCCCCACCCACCACATTCAGGAGCTTCACCTCGTCTCCGTCGCTTAAGCTGTGGGAGGGATTTACCCTCTCGCCGTTGATCATCAAGATCAGGGGGAAGGAAAGGCCCGCCGCCCCGGATTTTCTCAAAAGCTTCTTGAGCCTTGCCCCCTCCTTGAGTTCGAAGGTCCCCCCCTCCACGTAGTTTTTCACCAGTCCGTACGGCTTTACTGTAACGGTTATCCTCTTTTTGTTGAATATCATCCCCGTGAATCCCAAATTTGCTTTTTACCACAAATAGCGCCCGGGCTCGGTCTCCTTCTAACGATCAAATTTCAAAACCTTGTATTTACCCGTAAAATAGGCCTCGACATCCGATTTGTAATACTTCGAGAACCTCCTGTCCGAGGCACCACCGGGGTAGTTCGTGTGGAGCGTGTCCTCCGCCATGTCGCAGACCATCCTGTAGGATGGCATGAAGGTGGTGTCCCTTCCCGCCTCCCTGAATATCTGCCCCTGGGGAATGGTGGCGCGGTTTCCGATCAGCTCGAAGGGGCCTTGGTCGAACCCGAGGAACTTCGGGAGCTTTCCGGCAAAGAAGAGGTTTGTCATCATGATGGAGTGTACCTTCCCGTAGCGGACCGCCTTCTTCTTGAGGCCCCTCTCGATCGCCAATTTATATATATCGTCCCTCTCCATGTCTCCGAACCAGGCCGACTTTTTCTTGAGGAGCACCTCGTCGAAGAAGCCGTAAAAGTCGTTGAATATCCCGGTCTCGGTAAGGGCGTACTTGACCACGTCCACTCCCAGACCGTTTTCGCCGAAGACGATATTCATCAGCTCCTCGTATACCCTCTCGAAGAGGGTCGCCCCCAGGGAGTCAACCTCGTATCTCAGGTCCCACTCCTTGAGTATCCTGCCGTTTTTCTTGTTGGGGAGAAGCGGCCCGATCACCTTCATGAACCTCTCGGCCTGGGTCGAGTATGTGTCGTAGTGCATCTTCTTTATGTCATCCACGGTCAGGTCCTTCCCATCTTTCAATATCTGGGCGATCCTGTCCCTGCGGTAGCTCGCCATAGGCATGTTCTGGATCTTCACCTTCCCCAGATGGTTTGCATCCTCGTTGGCGGTGGCGATAAATCCCTCCTTCGGGTTGTACTGGCTGGGGAACAGCTTGGGGCTGACCGGTTTTCCCCAGTGCTGCTTCTTGTCCCAGGCGAGGTAGGGCAGAAGCCCCGACGTGCCGTCCGCCTTTTTCGGGAAGAGCCCGCTCATCTGGTAGCCGATGTTCCCCTTCCTGTCGGCGCAGACCCAGTTGAACACCGCAAAATACATGTTTTCGAAGAGCTTCATTGCCTCGGAGACGCTCTTGGACTTGATGACCTTTAAGAGGCTGTTGAGGGACTCTGCTATGCATCCCCTCCTCGCCGACCAGGCGTAGTTGAGGTAGTAGCCGTCCTCGTCAGGCATCCCCTCCAGGACGCCTATGTCGTTCTCGTAATATTTGACGGTGACGGGTTTTTTCTTCTTCGGCCTGATGATCTCCTCCCTGACGGTAAAGTCGTGCCATTTGTTGCCGCGGCGGTATTTACCTCCCTTGACTTCCTCGATGAAGTAGTCGACCACATCCATGAAAGCAAAGGTAACCGCCCAGGCAATATCCCTGCACCGTCCCACCCCCAGAAAGGGGGTCCCCGGGAGAGTAGCTCCCATCATGACGACGTCTCCGGCGACCATCTCCGCCTCGTACCAGATCGAGGGGAGCCGGTTGGATTCGAGGTGAGGGTCTCCCGCCAGGATTGGCTTGCCCGATGCGGTCTTCTTAGGGGAGACGGCCCAGTTGTTGCTGGCGTGAAAGGAGGGCACCGCCGAAAACCAATTAACGTCGGGGGGTATTATCGGTGGGTCTACCTTGACCTTTTTTAAGATATCGAGGTACTCTTTGGTCGGCTTGTCGGTCAGGTTGGTAAAGAGATCCTTGATTTTAGGGACAGAGATTCCTTTCTGAATCATCTCGATGATGAGCTTCTCCACGCTCCCCTGGCTCTGGGTAAGTCCGATAAAGCCGATCATCCTCCCTATAATGACAACGTCCTCGGGCGTCCACGGGTCCGGCTTGTACCCCACCATCTTGAACTCGAAGGGCTTCTTGGTGTCTTTGACGGCGTCGTTTACCCCCTTGCAGTAAGCCTCTATATATTTTTTCGCATTAAATTCGAGGCTCTTCAGCTCCTTCTTGGCGTCCCCCCCCATGTCTATCCACCGCATGTATTTGTCGATTGCGACCAGCTCATCGGAGCCGTCGAGGGTCTCGGAGGCCCGCCCCCAGCCGATGAGCTTCATGAGCCAGAGCTGGACCTGCCTGTCGTGTCCGTGCATGTAGCCGAGTCCGTATGCGAGATCGATCTCCCACTTTGCCGTTATCCTCGGAGATCCCCCCTCGTCGAGCCTCTTGATCGTCACGTCACCCTTGACGCCCCTGAGTTTTACCTCCTCATCCATTATCTTCATCTATTCCTCCTAAAAATATATTATATGATATGTATGATGTGACAAAACCAGGTATACAATATCACTCGTTTTTTTTTATTTCAAGGAAAAGATTGACAAAAAAAGGGGGAGTATTTCTAAAGCTAAATATTCCCCCGCTTGATTTTTTTTGAGCCGGACTTTAACTCAGTCCTTTGCTATTTTGCCAGGATCAGACAGTAGTATTTCCCCGATGCCCCGATTCCCATAGTGGTGAATTCTCTCCTCAAGATGTTCTCCATGTGGGGCGGGGAGTTCATCCACTTGTTGACGACCTCCCTTCCCGAGTTCTGGCCGTAGGCGAGGTTTTCCCCGACGTAGGTATATGTGGAGCCCCCCTCCCTGATGCGATCGGTATGGGTTTTTCCCTCAGGGGTTACGTGGCTGAAGTAGTTTCTGCGGTTCATATCCTCGGCATGGGCCTGGGCGATGTTGCTTAAGGTCGCATCGCAGCTCAGCTGGGACAGGCCCCGGCTCTGGCGTTCGTTGTTAAGGAGGTTGAAGATGTCGGTCCTGATTCCAACGTAGCCGCCGGAAAAACAGACCCCCGTGTTTGTGGTGGGTGAGCCTCCGGGGGAGGGAGAGCCGTAGTAGTTGGGCGGCGGTAGGCAGCCTGCGGCGATAAAGATCGCCGCCGGGATTACTATGGAAAGGAGGTATAAAAGTAATCTATATCTTTTCATGCTTGATCTCCCAATGGGTTTATATGTTTTTAGATTAATCCAGATATTGATCGCACATTTTCCGCTTCGTGCCTTGAAGGCTTTCCAATGAACTCGGAAGAATTATTACCTCTATTATATTATTTCGTTCCGAAATTTGCAAATAATCTAAGACATTTTTTAAAACCGTGCCATATCGGGTGTATAAAGGAAGCCTTACAGGTTGGAAGCATCCCGGGTTTGGAAAAACGGTCTTGATTAGTTTTGCGATCTGTTTCTAATGAATTACTTCGCCGTCTCCATCGATAGAAATTCTTAACGCCATAACGGGTCAGTCGATTTTATAGAAAATCGGGTTTGATAAAAATCAGGGAGGTTTTATGAAACGGGAAATTCACTACTTGAGGTCTTCGCTCCTCAGCTCTAAGCCGGAGCCGGCCTTGATGAAGTTGTCTCCGAAGGCGCTTCTGAAGAGCTTCATCGCTTCCTCCCCGGTGCAGTGGCACGGGGCTACGTACTTCAGGCCGAGCCTCTTGAGCTTCGATATGATGTTTTTGACCTCTTCCTTGTCCATCTTCATGGTGTGGTAGCCGCCCAGGGCGACGAGAAGGAGTTCGGGGTCTAAAACATCCGTCGCCTTCTCCAGGATGTTATCTATCCCGGCATGGGCGCAGCCGGTGACGAGGATGAGGCCGTTTTTTGTGTTCAGCGCCATGGATATCTCATCGATTTTTCCGTGCATCCCGGTTATCAGGTGCACGTCTTCCATTATTTCCATGGATGCCGTAACCTCGATTACATCGGCGCCGTAGTCTACGCACCCCTCATTCAACTCCTCGGCAAGAGATGCAGGCATGTAGATCGTAACGTCCGGATTGGCCCTGAGTAGGCTTTCAAGACCACCTATGTGGTCCCAGTGGCCGTGGGACAGGACGACGGTGTCGATCTCCAGCGGATCGATCCCCGCCTCCTTCATGTTTCTCAACATCAGCCCGTCATCTGCGCCGGTGTCAAAGACGATTACGTCATCGAGCCCGAAGATGCAACATGAGAATCCCCATTTGCCGCAGCTGTTTTGGAAGATGTCATCCAGTGGGTTGTTGTCGTAGAGGATCGTTATCACCACGTCTTTTTTCTGCGCCCGTTCCATCCCTATCCTTTGGGTCTTCTGTTCTTTAAAAAACTCTAATGCAAAATATATAGGTTTCAAAGTGCAATGTCAATAGTGAGGTCGTTGTTTTTAATAAATATAGCTTGTCTTCGCGGATTGACTTTTCCGCCTTTTGGAAGTATCCTTTTGAGAAGGAAATTTTCATTTTTGGCTTTAGGTGATGTGACTATGAATATCGAGCAGTAAAGACCATTTTTTATTGAGCATTAATGTAAGGTGGAATAATGAAAAAACACGACTTTAATGGCAAGAAGGTACTGATAACCGGTGCGTCTTCGGGGATCGGGAGGGCTCTGGCGGAGCAGTTTGCGGTGAAGGGGGCAAATCTCGCAGTTACGGCCCTCCCCTCGGAGAAGAAGATCCTCGAGGATTTTGAAAAGGAGCTAAAGGGAAAATATGGAATCGAGGTTTGGACCTTCACGACCGACCTGACAGAGAAGGGCGCCCCGGAAAAACTCCACAAGGACGTAAAGGCCGAGGTGGGGGAAGTCTACGCGCTTGTCAACAACGCCGGAACTCTCTGTTACGGGAAATCGTGGGAGATAGACTGGGAGCTCCAGATGAAGGTATTTACGCTCAACCTTTACGTCCCGATGAGGCTAAGCTACCTCTTCGTAAACGACATGGTTAAGAGGGGAAGCGGGGTGGTCTTTAACACGTGCAGCGTGTCGTCGTTTCAGCCGGTGCCTTTCAAGAATATGTACGGCATGACGAAGGCGGGCCTTCTCAGCTGGAGCCGGGGGATGAGGGTGGAGCTCAAGGGAACCGGGGTAACCGTCTGCACGTTAAATCCCCCGTACGCGGATACCGCGCTCCTGAGGCACGAGGGGATCCCTAAGAAGATCAGGGCCTACTGGATCACCGGTCTCGTTACGCCGGAGTGGGTGGCGAAAAAGGCGATAAAGGCCTTCGAGAAGGGGAAGTTCCTCTACGTCCCGGGCATATACGCAAAGTTCATCCACCTCGTCCTTATAAAGTTTTCTCCGAGGAGATTTGTGGATTTCTGTTTCTACCACCTGCTCAAGGGCAAAAAAGGGGGCGAGGTATTTTAGGGGGAACAGTTTTATGGGAAAGAGGGTCCTCGTAACCGGCTCCGGCTGCTACATAGGGGGGAGGCTCGTAAGAGCGCTTATCGGGCTTAAATCCGTCGAACGGATTGTCGGAATAGATGTCAGGCCCCCTGGCTTCGATGACCCGAAGCTCGGGTTTTACAGGAGGGATATTCGAGATCCCCTGGACGACATATTTATTGATGAAGAGATAGACGCCGTATTTCACCTATGCTGGATACTTCCTCCCATCCACGACAGGTCGCTCATGGAAGATGTAAACGTGGGGGGAACAAAGAACGTCCTCGGGGCGGCATCGAGGTGCGGCGTCAAGTATCTCCTCTACACGAGCTCCACCACCACCTACGGCTTCCATCCCGACAACGACTTCCCGCTGACGGAGGAGAGCCCGCTTCGGGGAAACGAAGATTTTACCTACAGCAAGAACAAGAGGGAGGTGGAGGGGATCATGGCGGAGTTTATCGCCGAAAACCGTGGGATCAGGGTAGCCGTACTCCGCCCCTGTTTTGTTGCGGGGCCGGGATTCAGAAACCCCCTGGCCAGGCACCTCTTGAGGAAGCTCGTAATGCTGTCGAGCGTCAGTTCTCCCTTCCAGTACGTCCACGAGGACGACCTGATAAATGTCATGCTCCTTTTTTTCAAGCGGGAAATTTCCGGTGTATACAACGTGGTTGGAGAGGGGACCATGACGTTCGACGAGATGGTAAGGACGCTCGGGAATATCCCGGTTCACATACCCCCGAGGCTCCTTTATCCGCTGAACAACCTTTCGTGGTATTTCAGGTTCACCTTCTTGACCGAGTTTCCGAGCGCGGCGCTGAATTTAATGATACATCCCTGGGTCGCCACGTCCGAGAAGCTTATCGCCGAGACCGGATATTGCTTTGAGCACGACACCGTTTCCGCCTTTGAGGATTTTGTGAGGCACGTTAAGGGGGCCAAGGGGAGATAGAAACGCAAGTATCATATCTTTACACTTGAAGCTACCGGAACTTCTGACCGTAGAAGGTAAGCTTCGGGTCACCGACGATTCCCGAGAGGATGGGGGTGCCCAACAGGTTCTCCGCCGTGTTCGAAACACATATCTCGAGGGAGTTTACTCCTTCGATAATATAATCCGTAACGTCAAATCTGTACGGGGGCCACAGCTTTACATCGACCCTTTCCCCGTTCAACACGACCCTTACCGTCTCTCTTACATCCCCGAGGTCGAGGATACCCTTCATCCCGTTAAAACGCTTCGGAATTTTAAGCTCGCACCTGAAGGCCACGGTTCCGCTGTAGTTTCCCGTTCCCTTCTCTCCCCAGTACAGGGTTGTTGTCCTGTTTTTCGTTCGGGTGATGCTGTTTTTGCTTACCCGGAAGTTCCCGGTGATTACGATCGGTTCGATCCCGTGGAGTATCGGGGGGATGGTGGGAAAGCCCGGCTGCCTCGACTTGATGCCAATTCTGTTTTTCCCCCTCCGCAGATAATTTTTCAGATTTGCCCTTCGGTTCGACCTGTCCCAGAGGAAGAAGGGCTCCGAGTCGTCGCTTATCAATTGACCGTTTATGTAGATCTCGGTCGGCTCCCCGTTGTCCTCCCAGACGAGGTGGATTTTATCGGGAATGTGATCCACTAAGAAGTATGATACGATCTCGTATTCCGATCCGGGAGGGGGCATGGAGATTGTGAGGGGAACTCCAAGATACATGGCGGCGTCCTTTATGAGGTCGAACTTTTGGTAAAGTCCCAACCCCCTTGTCTCAATTCCAAAGAGTTTGGCCGCTATATCCGTAAGCTTGAAATCTTTATCCATGCTCTTAAAGGGGGCGTACCGTATACGACTCCTGAGGCCGATGAAGGGCTCCAGCGCCTCGATCAGGAGGCGGATTGCACAGATACTCAGTTTCGTTCTGAATCCGTACCTGTCGTCGCTCCACAGCTTGTGCAGGTTTGGGAACGAGGGCAAAATGGAGGATCTGATCAGGCGCCAGTTGTCGATTCTCATCATGTTGTCCTTTTTGTAGAGGACCTCCCATTTCCTCGGCAGGAACTGTTCCCCGATCTTTTTTTCGGGGAAAAACTGTCTTCCCTTTTTGGAGTTGGTAATATCGTCGTGGATTACGTAGAACTTCGATTCCCCGGGCTCGAACTCGATTTTAAATTTAAGCCCTTTCTTTACCAGCTCGAAGTCGGCGATTCCATATCTCTCGCCGGTTTCGGGATTCCAAAGCTCGGGGATTCCCCTCTCGCGAACGGTCAAGGTTCCCTTGAATCGCTCCACGCCGAGATAGGCGAAAAAATATATATCCGACTGACCGTAACACATCTGTCGGCTGACGAAGTCGGTGGAATTTTTTCCTTCTATTACCGGGCTTGTGACGTTAACCAGCTTCAGGTAATCGATGAGGTCGTCGATGCTTCTTATTGCCGTTTTTTTGATTGAATTTGTGAGATCATCCTCATCTCGGTCATTCTTCTCGAACCGAGAGGGGCCTCCCATGTAGATGACCCTTATCCCGTTCTCTTCCGCGTTGGTCAAGAAATCTTCGGTCGGCTTGGTTATCCGGTCCACTTCAGGAACTATAATGGTGTCATAAATAGATTTTCCGACAAATACTATTCCCGGAGCTATTTTTGTCGTCTCACTTTCGATATCCTCTTCGAAGAGGTAGTCGAAATTCCTCTGATCTCTAATTAAGTTGTCGGTTATCTCCTTTATGCCGTTTATGAACTCCGCCCCCTTTTTTGTCAAGATTCCCATCCCGGTAGTTTCATGCCAGAGGGAGGTTATTGGAAACAACAGGAGGGCCTTTGTCGCTCGCCTTGCGGTGCTTGTAATGAGGCTCACCCTGGAGATGTAATCGGCAAAGATTTTGTAGTATCTCCAGAAGGGCTGCTGGACGAAGTGTGACGGCGGGAAGTCCCTCTTTCTCAGGCCCATCAACGATGTGTGAACGGCGTGGGGGACAAAGAGGTTTATCCCCAAAGCGGCGCCCCAGTCTATCGATCCCTTCAAACTCCTCGGGCCGTATCCCCACCCTGACCCCCCCCATATCTCACAGAGAATTCTCCCGCTCTTTTTTGTGCGGGCGGCGGCCGATACAAGCTTCGGGTTGAAGTTTGGAAAACCGGAGAGTATCTCATCCTTTATGTATCCGTGGCCCGCCCCGAGGTAGTCGGTTCCGGGCACGTGCATCTCGTTAAGGACAGAATAAGGGCTTCCGTGGGAGTGGGGGAACTTCTCCAGAAAGTCCTCCTCCCCGAGGTGGCCCGTGAGCAAAAGGCCGTTCCTTTCCGCCCAGAGTCTCAGCCTCTCGTAGTAAGACTTTCGGGTAAGCTCGGTAACGAGGGAATAATAGTCCCTTCGTACCTTTCTAAAGTCCCCGACATCTTTTATGAGGGAGGGGAGGTAGCCCACTATGTCGTAGCCGAAGCTGTTTGTGAAGTGGCCAGCAAACGTTTTTGTCCACGGAAAAGATCGGTAGTGCTCCGGCTCGTCGGTGAATACTCCGACTATCGGATTACCGAAATATTTTTTCAGGTGTTTCTCAAATCCGCTGTATACGATCCCGATAAAGTGGTCGGTAGCGTCCGGATTCATCAGGTCGAGCGCTCCCCAGTTAGACGATATAAACCAGGGTGCGCCGGTCTGGCAGAAATTGCTGTCGGTCATCCTCCGGGCCGTCACGAGGAGGCTCTTTTTCCCCTTCGGGATATCCGATGAATATTTGAACACATCCTTTTTTATTGAATAGGCCCCGATGAGCTCCTCCCACTTCTCCACCGATTTGCCGTAGCGAAATACGAGCCCCGAGGCGGCAAAATCCGGTTTTTCCTGTATAACCCTTCCAGCCGCGGTCCCGCTCGGCCAGTTGTAATCGTCGTAGAGCCATACCGTCATCCCGAGCTCCTTGGCCTTATTTACTATGGCGACAAGCCTCCTCCAGAATTCATCGCTTGCAAACTTCACGGTAAGCCCCGTCCTGGGATGAAGGACCACCCCCATTATCCCCTTGTCGATAAGCTCCTTGAAGATCGACTCGGTCGTCTTCAGATCCATGTTGAGGTTAAGAAATAAGAAAGGAACGGGAGAGAACTCCCCGGGGGGATTCTCGAATCTGGCGTAAAGACTCTCTATCTTGTTTTCACTCTTTGTCATGTTCGTTATTAAAAATCGTTTTCTATTTCAGGCAATCATTTTGGACTGGCCTTCTCGTTTTGCAGCATTCAAAAGGCGAAGCCATTTAAATGAGTCGACTTTAATGATAACATCGGTTCTAATGATAACATATATTGCGGTAATGTAAATAGTAGAATAATCCCGCCCGCCCTTATTTTTTAATCAAAAAAATGAGTGGAATATTTGAATATTGAAATGCGACAAAAAAGTATCATAAATAAAAAAAATTTAAAAAAATTCTTGATTTATTTCTCACAATAATATAAATATATAACTTCAATCTAAATCCCGGCCGGCCGGGCATAGGTATTTCTAATTTGAAAATCTCGCGGATTGGGATTAAGATTGGGTGGGGGGCAGGGGTGGAATTGAACAAATTGGGCCGGGTTGTTGGATTGCTGGATTGATAGATTGTTGGATTGATTGATATTCCCGGGGCTTAAGGGAGGGAGTGATAAAAGATGGTAAAAAAAATCGTGGATAAGATAAAAGACGCCGAGACCAGAGGTGAAAAGCTGATCAAGGACGCCGAAATGGACGCCGAGTCGAAAGTGATCGAGTTTGAAAAGGAAAGGGCAAATCGCCTGAAAAAGATGGAGAAGGAAAACGAATCGGCAAGAAAGGAGCTTTTGGCCGAGGCCGAAGAAAGAGGTAAGGTCGAGGAATCCAATATCCTCTCCGAGGCGCAAAAGGAGATGAATCTATTGAGGGCCGCCGCCGACAAGAAGAAGGGTGAGGCCGTCAAGTTGATCTTTAAGGCCCTGGGAGTGGAAGGGTAGGCCGTGCCGCAAGCTTACTTTTTTAAACTTTTTTAAAGGAGGGACTATAGATTATTGATCAGAGGGGTTGGTAGCATATTGTGATGACTGCGGAAGTGGATTTATAATGGTGGGGGGGGGAATGAAGGTGAAGGCGATGCGGGTTAGACTTGGGGATTGATGATGAGGGGGCGGAGATGGGGATTGTTGATGGGGAGGAGCGGAGATGGGGGGAGTGCTATATTTGAAGTTGTAGCTGAAATCGAGCGTTATAAGGGGAAGGTAAAAATTATATATATCTGGACTTTTTAGCTATTGAGACTTTTTAATCAGGAAAGTTAAGGATTTGCAAATTGAGTATTTCAGAACTTAAAAAGGTCCTTTTTGCGTTTCATTCCGACGAGAGAAATTCACTCCTGAAGCTTCTCCAGAAGTGGGCCGTGGTTGAGATCTCAGAGCTTACCGAGCCCAACGTCATAGAGACCTTTCCGGAACTTGCGCCGACCGACTCCGATAGGCTTAACGATCTGGTGGCCCTAACCTCCCAGATAGACTTCACAATTAATTTCTTAAAGCCCTACGAGAAGAAAAAGCCCGCGCTTGCCTTTATGACCCCCAAAGAGATGGAGAGCGCCGACGATCTTCTGTCATTGGCCAAAAAGTACAACATTCAAAAAACAATAGACAAGGCCAACAGGCTGAACAGGGAGATAGCCGAAAACAACAATCAGATTGCAAAACTGAGATCATCGGCCAATGTTTTAAAACCCTGGCTAAGCGTCAAGGCGCCCATCGCCGACTTGTCGGAGACGAAAAACGTCTACCAGACGCTTTTCATGATCTACAAGATGCCCAGGGAGAGGATCGGGGAGGTGCTCAACGAGGCGGGAAATACCCATATTATAACGCTTATCTTCGAAGGGGCGAACTACTCCTACTACCATTTTGCCTGTCATAAGGAAGACCGCCCGACCTACGAGGAGGCCCTCGCCTCAATCGAGGCGGAAAAGGAGGCCCTTCCCGAGACATCCGGCACCTTCAAGGATGTCTTGAAAAAGACAGAAAAAGAGGTCACCTCGCTTAAGAATCGGGGAGAAAAGCTCATGGCCGAGGCCGAGGCATTGGCCGCAGATGCGGAAAAGCTTAAAAGGCTATATGACCATTACACCATAGAAAAGGAGCGGGAAGAGGTCATAAAGACGCTTAGATCCTCCACCAGTGTCTCCTATATGGAGGGGTGGGTGCCGACAGATGACCTTCCCAGGCTTGAAAGGGCCATCAAGGAAAATTTCTCTTTCGTCGAGATGGTGGAATTCCCGCCTTCCGAAGACGACAAACCCCCCATCCTGCTGAAAACAAAGGAGAGGATGGTCAAACCCTTTCAGCTCATTACCGAGCTGTACGGGGTGCCGAACCCAAAGGAGGTCGACCCCACTCCGTTACTGTCGCCGTTTTTCGCTGTGTTCTTCGGCCTCTGCCTGACGGATGCAGGATACGGCCTGGTGCTCATCTGTCTACTTCTCTTCGTAATGATAAGGTTTAGAAACAGCCTTGGAAAGACTAAGCTCGTGGGACTCCTGCTCTTGGGGGCAATATCCACGGTGATCCTTGGGGCTCTCATGGGCGGCTGGTTCGGCGATGTGCTGACCCGCCTCCCCGAGGGGTCTTTGTCAAAAAACATCCTGATGTCCTTCAAGGTTATGGACCCCCTAATGGATACCATCACGTTCATGCTTATCTGTATAGTCCTTGGATTCATTCAGATAAACTTCGGCATTTTGATCAGGATGTACAAGAACTTAAAAAAGGGAGATCGTACTCAGGCCATTTTCGTCCAGGGCGGCTGGATTCTGTTCATCAACTCTGCCGCCGTCCTCGTATCCGGCTTTATGGCGGCCGAAATGATTCCCGCCTGGGCAACAAAAGCCGCAACGGTCGGTTTCATCGTGGCTTGCGGGAGCATCATCCTGTTTTCGCACAGGGAATCGAACAACATCTTCGTGAGGATCGCCTGGGGGCTCTACGCCATTTACGGCAGCACCTCATACATGGGCGACCTCTTGAGCTATCTAAGGCTGCTGGCCCTGGGGCTTGCCACCGGAATCATTGCCACGGTTGTAAACCTGATCGCCGCCATGATGGGAGAGATTCCCTATGTGGGAGTCGTCTTTGCCGTCATCATCCTCATTGGCGGCCATACGTTTAACATCGCCGTAAACGCCCTGGGCGCTTTTGTCCACACAACGAGGCTTCAGTACGTGGAGTTCTTCAGCAAGTTCTATGAAGGCGGGGGGAGAACCTTTAAGCCCTTCGGCGTAAAACCGAAATACACTGTTCTTAAGGAGTCAAAAGAATAGCTGTTTCTATAAATGGAAGAGAATCGGGATAGATTTCTTTATGTATCCTAAAATGTGATTTCGCTTAAGAAAATCGTTTAACAAGTAACCTTTCGGAGTTTAGATTATGGAGTTTTTGACTGAGATCTTGAAAGACCATATGTATCTATTAACGGTTCCTGAATGGTCTTTGCCCATTTTAGGCGCCGCTATTTCGGTAATATTCGGCGGATTTGGCTCGGCCATAGGCATCGGCTATGCGGCCCAGGTGGCCAACGGCGTTCTCGCCGAAGACCCGGACAAGTTCGGAAACCTCTTGATCCTCGTGGCGCTTCCAGGGACCCAGGGTATATACGGCTTTTTGGGCGCCTTCTTGATCCTGAACGCCGTCGGGCTGATCGGCGGCCCCGAGGAAGGAATGATGTACGACCTGTCTATGAGTCAGGCCTGGATGGTCATGTTCGCCGGCCTATCGACCGGTCTGTCCGGCTGGATTTCAGGGATAAACCAGGGCAAGGTCTGCGCCACCGGTGTCAGCATGGCCGCAAAGCGTCCCGATGCTATGATGAGGGCAGTCATCTACGGCGCCATGGTTGAGACATACGCCATTCTGGGACTCCTTATAACCATACTGATGCTCAACGGTATCACGATAAAGCAGATTCCGATACCTTAAGCGTGGTTTTGAGCGATTCATCGTGCTAACGATGGCGACTTTTTTCACTAAAGAGTGTAGGTGACTTTATGTCCCTTGATAATATTGTCAAAAAGATCATAGACGAGGCCCGGAAAACCGCCGATGGTGTGAACAAAGGGGCCGATGAGGAGCTCGATCGCCTGAGGGGTAAGTTTTCGAGCGAGGAAAGGCAGCTCAAGGATGATGCCGTAAAGAGGGCAAAGGTGGACGCCGAAGAGATCGTGAGGAGAAGGGTCTCCTCGGCGAGGCTCGAGGGCAGAAAACGCGTCCTTGGCCAAAAGGAGATGATCCTAAACGAGGTCTTCACCGAGGCCAAGAATGGCCTCCTTAACCTCCCGGAGGATCGATACCTCAACCTTCTTACGGAGCTGGTCGTGAAACACGGCGCCGTGGGAGACGAGGTGATAATGCTGTCGCCGAAGGATGCATCCCGCCTCAAAGGCAATCTGAAGGCGTGGAACAATGACCTCAACGAAAGGCTGAAAAAAGAGGGTTTCAAGGGGGAGGTAAGGGTTACCGACGAGACCAGGGATATCGATGGGGGCCTTGTCCTCTCAAAGGGGAGAACGGAGATAAACCTGAGTCTTGATGTGCTCCTCTCGGAGTTGAGACTGACACTCGAAGGGGAGTTGATGGAGATCCTGTTCGGCTGATGGTATCGCCGGAGTTTGGTTGAGCGGGAAGGATGTAGTCTACTATGCAGGGGGTGGGTGTCGTGTTGGGGGGATCGTGTATTGCGAGGGGGAAGGGTGTCGGGACGGGGAGAGTCGGTTTCGGGGATGGTCGGACGGGGGAGGGTACGAGATAGGGATCTGCGGGATGTTTTGCAGGGTAGTGAGGGGCAGGGTAAGGGGGGCGGTGTTTTGTTGATTTTGACTTGGATATTTTAAAATCTGTGGCCCTGTGATTCCCGGTTTAATAGGGGGTCTGTTTTGTCATCCCCAACTTGATTGGGAATCCAGAAAGAGAAAAGATACCGATATGGATTCCCGCTTCCGCGGGAATGACATATATTGACATCCCTAAATTGACTGGGAGTCTATGCTGTCATTCACGGCTCGATCGGTAATCAAGTAGATATTATTCTGTCATTCCCAACTCGATTGGGAATCCAGAAAAGAGAGCAGGTCCTTTTTGCACGATAATGACATATAAGGAATGAAATACGGCTTTCGCTGAGATAACATGCAAAGCTGAAAAATATTAGGTTTTACAATGATTGAAAATGGTTTAGACCTCGATAACAACGTCCCCTTTGGCGACTGGAAGTGGGGAAGCGACCCGAGATACGCCTACGCCGCGGGGTATATCCGCTCGATAGAGGTTCGCATGATAGCCCCGGATCGCTATCTCCGCTTTGCAGAGGCAAGAGGCGTTGAAGACATCTTCTCCATGCTTGGGGATACCGATTACGCCAAGGTGTATCAGGAAGACATCGGCGGCCTCTATGAGTTCGATACCAATGTAATGTTGAGGGAGGAGGAGGAGAGGATAAAGGGGATAATCAACGAGCTTACAAAGGACAAAGACATAACCGATCTCCTCTTTTTGCGGAACGATTTTTTCAACCTAAAGCTGGCCCTGAAAGAGATCTTCGGAGAAAAGGAGCAGGGGAATGCCTATTCACGACTTGGGCTTTTCTCGGCGGATATGATTTTTCAGGAGGCGAAAGAGCCGGAACAGTCCAAGGAGCTGGAAAACTATTTAAGAAATACGGCGGTTGAGGCTAAGAAGGCCTACGAGGCCTCGGCCAATCCCATGGATATCGATATTGTCGTCGACAGGGCCATGTTCAAATATATCATCGATAAGGTCAAAGAGGCCAGGCTCCTATTCTTCTACAAGCTCCTGACCATGGAGGTGGATATCACCAATATCCTCACATTTTTTAGGGCCAGGTGGCAGGAAGAGCCGCAGCCGGTGTTCACCAGGGGCTTTATCGAGGACGGCGGGCTCCCCCTGGCCTATTTCAGCGACCTTTACTTGAGGGAGCTCGACGGAATAGAGACGATATTTTCAAACACCGAGTACGGCGATTTTGTCGGAGAGGGCGTTCCCTACCTGAAAGGGGAGAACTCCTTCTTCCGCTTCGAGGCCATGATAAATAACGAGTTTACAAGGGTGATCGAAAGGACCAAGCTCCTGAACTTCGGAATCGAGATTATCCTCGCGTACCATTACCAGAAGATGATGGAGATAAAGAAGTTGAGGACCGTGTTTATCGCCAAGGAGAACAATTTGTCCGCACAAGATATAAAGATGAGGCTGGGATATGTCTGATGGTAAGGTAGAGGTGGCGGTCATAGGGGACAGGGATTCCGTGCTCGGATTTTCCGCCCTTGGAGTCGCCGTTATGACGCCGGCGCCCGATAAGGTCAGGGAGGCCGTTGTCAAGGCGGTAAAGGATGAGGTCATGGTCCTCTTTATCACGGAGAGAATGGCTGAGACCGTCTCCGACCTCTTGGAAGACCTTTCCGAGAGGCCGTTTCCGACCGTTGTCACAATTCCCGACGCATCGGGAAGCATGGGATTGGGGCTTAAGAAGCTGGACGATATTATCGTGAGGGCCGTGGGCTCCCATATATCGTCCAAGGAGGACGAAGAGGAAACCGGCTGATCTTGATGGTCCCGGGATCGTTGTAAGGATGGGGGGTAGAGAGGGTGAGTTTGTTGGGGGGTGTTGGGGAGGGGGGCGCTTTAAATCGGCTATCCGGGATTGTCTGGAATGATAAAGGCGGAGGGGGCTTTTAGAAAAAAACCATAAATGGAACTGTATGTAAATAACAGATAAAAAGGTTGGTTCGTCAATGGAAAAGGGAATAATTACCAAAGTGTCCGGGCCCCTGGTGGTTGCGGATAAGATGAGCACGTCAAAGATGTTTGACGTGGTGAAGGTAAGCGATGAAGGATTAATAGGAGAGATTATCGAGCTTCACGGGGACAAGGCGTTTATTCAGGTCTACGAGGAGACCGGGGGGATAGGCCCGGGAGACCCCGTGTATCCGACCAGCATGCCCCTTTCGGTGGAGCTTGGCCCCGGGCTGACCACATCCATCTACGACGGGATTCAGCGTCCCTTAAGCGTCATCAAGGACGCGGTGGGCGACTACATAACCCGAGGCGTGGAGGCAATGGCCTTAGACAGGGAAAAGGTCTGGGATTTCGTCGCCACGGCGAAGGAAGGCGATGAGGTCGAGCCGGGGGATATCCTGGGCGAGGTAAGAGAGACCGTGGCCGTCGTACAAAAAATCCTCGTTCCGCCGAACGTTTCCGGCAAGATCAAGATGATCAAGTCGGGCCAGTACAAGGTCGAGGACGTGGTATGCGAGGTAAAGACCGAAGAGGGGAATGAATCGATCACCATGATGCAGAAGTGGCCGGTTCGCGTCCCGAGGCCCTACAAGAGGAAGATCAAGCCGGACAAGCTTCTGACCACGGGTCAGAGGGTCGTGGACGCATTCTTCCCGCTGGCCAAGGGGGGAACGGCCTGCGTGCCCGGCCCCTTCGGGAGCGGAAAGACGGTTATCCAGCACCAGCTGGCAAAGTGGGCCGACGCAGAGGTGATCGTCTACATCGGCTGCGGCGAGCGGGGAAACGAGATGACCGACGTCCTCCAGGAGTTCCCCCACCTCAAAGACCCGAAGACGGGAGAGGCCTTGATCAACAGGACGGTCCTCGTGGCTAATACCTCGAACATGCCGGTGGCCGCAAGGGAGGCCTCCGTGTACACCGGAATCACCATAGCCGAGTACTTCAGGGACATGGGATACTCCGTGGCGGTAATGGCCGATTCCACGTCCCGCTGGGCGGAGGCTATGAGGGAGATATCGGGACGCCTCGAGGAGATGCCCGGCGAGGAGGGCTACCCCGCATACCTCGGAACCAGGATAGCGGAGTTCTACGAGCGTTCCGGAAGGGTGATAACGCTCGGCTCAGGAAACAGGGAGGGGAGCCTCTCGACCATCGGGGCCGTGTCCCCGCCCGGAGGAGACCTCTCCGACCCGGTCGTTCAGGCCACCTTAAGGGTCGTCAAGGTCTTCTGGAGCCTCGAGGACAAGCTGGCCTACCAGCGCCACTTTCCCGCGATCAGCTGGCTAAACAGCTACTCACTCTACCATGAAAACATCGAGCAGAACCTGAGGGAGGAGGTCGCCGAGGACATCGTGGAGGTAAGACAGGAGGCGATGAAGATCCTGCAGGAGGAGGCGGAGCTCGCCGAGATAGTAAAGCTCGTGGGCGTAGACTCGCTGTCGGACAACGACAGGCTTACCCTCGAGACCGCAAGGTCGTTGAGGGAGGATTTTCTCCACCAGAACGCCTTCCACGAGGTCGACAGCTACTGCTCGTCGAGCAAGATGACCAACATCATGAAGCTTATCCTCTTCCTCCACCACAACTCAAAGGAGGCCCTCGAAAAGGGCATATCATTCGATGGGATTGCAAACATGAAGGTAAAGGAGGAGATTGCGAGAGCCAAGTATGTCCCCGAAGGGAAGGCCGGGGAGATAGAAAAGATAAAAAACGCCATTACCAGCGAGCTCGAGTTGATTTCTCAGACCTACGCCAAAGACGAGATATATATGTAGAGGAGGCATCGATTAAAAAATGCAGAAGGAATATCTAACCATAAGGGATATATACGGCCCTCTGGTCATTGTTGAAGAGGTTGAGGGGGTGAAGTACGAGGAGCTTGTGAACGTCGAGCTTCCGGACGGAAAGAGGCGCACGGGAAAGGTGCTCGAGGTTGACGGCGACCGCGCCATGATCCAGCTCTTCGAGGGCACCACCGGTGTCGATATCTATAAATCGAGGGTGAGATTTTTGGGCCGGGGAATCCAGATACCCCTCTCCGAGGACATCCTGGGCAGAGTCTTTGACGGCATGGCCAATCCAATAGACGACGGCCCCAGCATAATCGCCGAGAAGAGGATAGACATCAACGGAAACCCGATCAACCCCTACGCCAGGGACTACCCGGAGGAGTTCATCCAGACCGGAATTTCGGCCATCGACGGGCTGAACACCCTGGTCCGCGGCCAGAAGCTCCCGATATTCTCCGGCTCCGGCCTTCCCCACAACCAGCTCGCGGCGCAGATCGCCCGCCAGTCGAAGGTCTTGGGAACCGAGGAGAGCTTCGCCGTCATCTTCGCGGCGATGGGGATCACCTTCGAGGAGGCGAACTACTTCATCTCCGAGTTCAACAAGACGGGCGCCATCGACCGCTCGGTGCTGTTCCTCAACCTCGCCGACGACCCGGCCCTGGAGCGCGTGGCGACGCCGAGGATGGCCCTAACGTCGGCCGAGTATCTGGCCTTCGAGAAGGGGATGCACGTCCTGGTCATCCTGACCGACATGACCAACTACTGCGAGGCGCTTAGGGAAATATCGGCCGCGAGAAAAGAGATCCCCGGAAGGAGAGGATACCCCGGATACCTCTACACCGACCTCTCCACGATATACGAGAGGGCGGGGAAGATCCAGGGACGCTCCGGCTCCATCACTCAGATACCGATCCTCACCATGCCCGAAGACGACAAGACCCACCCAATCCCGGACCTCACCGGCTACATCACCGAGGGTCAGATCATCCTTTCGAGGGTACTCTACCGGAAAAATATAAGTCCCCCGATAGACGTGCTCCCGTCCCTCTCCAGGCTCAAGGACAAGGGTATGGGTGCGGGAAAGACGAGGGAGGATCACGCCGACGTCAACAACCAGCTCTTCGCCGCATACGCCAGGGGCAAGGAGGCCCAGGAGCTTGCGGTCATCCTTGGCGAGGCCGCGCTCTCCGACATAGACCGCCTCTTCTTCGACTTCGCCAACACCTTCGAGGCCCAGTACGTATCCCAGGGCGAATACGATGACAGGACCATAGAGGAGACCCTCGACCTCGGGTGGAGGCTCTTGAGCGTCTTCCCGACGGTGGAGCTCAAGCGTATCAGAACCGAGTACATAGACAAATACATGTCCAGGTTCAAGAAAAAAGAGGCCGCCGCAAGCTGATCACTGTCGACAGGGGCCGTCGATATGTTGGGTTGTTTATATGTGGGGGGGGGCAGGATACGAGGGGATGCAGCACGAAAGATTAAGGGGGGCCAGATCAAAAGAAGGGCTGAATGGGGTTTAGATAGGGATTGATAAATAGGGGGATGGGGGTGATCGCTTTATACGGTCGGGTATTATTAGGGGGGATAGAGGCATGGGGCTACAGGGAGTGGGGGCGGTTATTTTATATGATTAGATATGGGAATTGGTGGTTAGAGATGGGGATATATGGTCGGGGACGGGAATAGACTGTTAATTGATAACAGACTTTCGGTCGTGTGGTTTTTTTATAGAACACTATCTTTATCTGGAATAGATGAAACTTAACGTCAACAGCACGAGGATGGAGCTTATGCGCTTGAAGCGCAGGCTCGCGGTCGCCCAAAGGGGCCACAAGCTCCTGAAGGACAAGCAGGACGAGCTGATGCGCCGGTTCATGGAGATCATCGAGGAGACGAGGAAGATCAGGGCAAAGGTGGAGAAAGAGCTCTCGGGGGTGCTCGGGCGATTCATACACATCAACTCCTTCATGGGGCCGGAGCGGGTCGAGGAGGCGTTGACGCTGCCTTCCGTCAAGATCGAGATGGAAGTCTCGATAATGTCGATAATGAACGTCAAGGTCCCCGAGATCTCATACAAGATCGAGGGGCCGCCCATCTGCTACGGGTATTCGGGGACGTCCGGTGAACTCGACCTCTACATAGTGGCATTGAGAAAGCTCTTCTCCGACATGATAAAACTCGCCCAGAACGAGAAACGGGCGGAGCTTCTGGCGGAGGAGCTCGTAAAGACCAGAAGGCGGGTGAACGCCCTCGAATACGTCCTCATCCCGAACATACAGGAGACGGTGAGATACATAACCATAAAGCTCGACGAGATGGAGAGAAGCAACCTCTCCCGCCTGATGAAGGTAAAGGACATCGTGAGGGCGAAGTAGCGGGCGGGCGCCGGGGAATCGGGCGGTTGGGTGGCTGTTTGGACTGGGGGATCGGGCAGAGGTTTAGATTGGGGGGTGGGGGGTCGGTCTTATTTCTGTTTGCGGAGGGGGGGTAGGCCTCTTTTTGGGACATGGGGGATGGGGGGAACAGGGGGGATGGTTACCGATGGGATTTGATTGGATGACGGGGTGGCATTCCGATAATTGAATTAAAAACATAAATCAAAAAAATAGACGGTCTTATTTTAAGGCCGTTTTTTTTGTTTTTTAATTTATTTTGACATTGCAATTAGTGAAATATTATCGTATCTTTTTTAAGGCTATCTAATCATAAGCCGCAAATTAGAAAATTGCAGTTGTTCATGTCAATTAGAAAACGAGGATAGGATGAAGTGTCCCTATTGCGGCAGAGTGGGCAAGCCGGAGAGAACTATTTGCGAGTACTGCGGTGCGCCCCTGGATTATATCGAAGAGGTGGAGGAACAGGTAGAGGATATCCCGGATAATATTCCGGAATATACTCAGGATCGTTTAATTGGAAAAGTACCGTGCAACATTGATGTTTATCTTGTTTTCGCAATCTTTATAACGGTTTTTTGCTGTATGCCTTTTGGAATTGTCGCGATTATTTTCGCTGCCCGGGCGAAGATGTTTTTAAACAGGGGAGATTATGTCAAGGCAATGGAGGAGGCGAAGACAGCGAAAGCTTTTTGCTGGATCGGCTTCATAATAGGAACTGTAATAATCGGAATTTATGTTTTTACTGGTTTTTACAAAACCCTTATTGAAGGTATGTAGCTTTGATTGGAGTTTTTTCTCCATAGGTGCTTTTTACGAATTCATTTTACATAAACTAATATGAAATTGGTATGAAGTGCCCCTACTGCAGGGAGGAAAGTCCGCAGGGGAATAACAGGTGCTTGTCTTGCGGGAAGCTCATGAGAAAGGGTAATACATCCGGGAAAAGGGAAGATCACGTCCACGACTACCTCGTGGAGTCGATCCTGGTAACCCTCTTCTGCTGCCAGCCCTTCGGGATTGTGGCCATGATAATATGCCACGCAGGTAAAGTCGTTTCTCTTGGGAGGATTTCATAAGGAGGCGCTGGAGGCCTACGAAAAGGCCAAGAGCTGGTCCATGGCCGGCTTCTGGTCAGCGTTGGTATTGATAGCGGTATTCCTCTTCTTTTTGTTGATCGCCGTCTTGGCCGATATCGATTGATCAACGTATGATATAATTGTCAAGAAGGTATAATCGTGTGATAAGTGTCCCTCTATTTTACAGGAGACCGGTATGAAGTGTCCATATTGTAAAGAGGAGAATCCGCCGAGGAACTTGAGGTGCTCGTTTTGCGGGGAGTCCCTGACCAGAAGCGGGGTAACTGCTGGCCCAACGGATTACGTCCCCGACTACCTCGTCCAGTCGATCCTCGTTACGCTATGCTGCTGTCTCCCCTTCGGAATAGTCGCCATCGTATACGCGGCCAGGGTCAAGGCCTTTTTGCTCGGCAGGTAGTATGCGATGGCCCAGGAGGCCTCGGATAATGCGAAGAAGTGGTGTTGGGTAGGCTTCCTGATCGGTGTCGCTGTTAGCGCAATCTATGCTTTTTTTATTGCTTTAAGCGTAATCCTCGATGACCTATAGTAGTCATGGCTATTGAGCCATGGCTGTCGGGAAGTTTGCTTTTATTGTAGTTTATTCATTGCTTTTTTAGAGGGCAAAAATGAAATGTCCCAATTGTAAAGAAGAAAATCCGCAGGGGAGCGTAAAGTGCTCAAATTGCGGCAAGTCCCTTGAGCCAAAGGCGCTGAAGAAGGGGGAGTCGGAGTACGTCCCGAATTACCTCGCCCCGGCAATCCTCGTTATGATCTTCTGCTGTCTCCCATTCGGGGTGGTGAGCCTCGCTTATGCCGCGCAGGTAAACGGGAGGCTGATCGCCGGCCAGCGCGAAAAGGCGCTCAATGCCTCGCACATGGCCAAGATATGGTGTTTTGTCACGGTCGGCGTCGGGGTCCTCTTTTGGAGCGTCTATTTTATGATCTACTTTTCGATCTTCGGACTCGCCATGATCGGCGCCATAATAGGATCGATGCAGTAGCGTACGAGTGTTTCTAAAGGCCCGTCGTTGAACCTTAAAAGGTCACAGCAGTCGCTAATGATATGAACAAGCTGAATCTAATAAAGGTTGCCTGTGCGGCGCTCATACTTGTGTTTGGACTCGTTGTCCTATACCTTTTCAAGCCCGGGCAGTCCCTCATATATCCCCCATGCCCCTTCCATCTCATCACCGGGCTCTATTGCCCAGGCTGCGGGTCGCTGAGGGCGATCCACGCCCTCCTTCACGGCCAGATCCTAAAAGCCCTCGACCTCAACCCCCTGATGGTTGTTTCCATCCCCTTTTTGGGATACGGTTTTATCTCTCTCGCCCTCTATAAGATAATGGGAAGGGGGCTTCCGCAGCTGATAAGGCACCCCCTATGGGTCTGGTCTATCCTCGCATTGATAGTTGTTTACACGATTTTGAGGAATCTCCCCTTCTATCCCTTCAACGTCCTCGCCCCTTGAGGACGCCTTAAATACAAATGACCGATCCGTTTTTAGCTTTCCCTTGACAATACCGACCAAATGGAATAAAGTAAGGAAAATTTTTGCGTCAAAAAAAGATACAAGTGGAAATATAGACAATAGGTTATTAGTTTTCATGGGATTTTCATGGGGAGGATTCACTGAACAAGGCGATAGGGGTGTTCGATTCCGGGGTCGGGGGGCTTACGGTTCTTAGGGAGATCATGAAGGCCCTTCCGAACGAGGACTGCTTCTACCTCGGGGACACGGCGAGGATACCTTACGGGACTAAGTCAAAGGAGACGGTAACCGGATTTGCGATAAAAAACACCGAGTTTCTGGTGTCGCTGGGGATAAAATTTCTCGTCGTGGCCTGCAACACCGCCGCCGCGGCGGGGCTCGACGCGATAGCGGATAGGTTCGATGTCCCCACGATCGGGGTTGTCCTGCCTGGGGCCGAGCGGGCGGTCAGGGTCACGAAAAACGGCAGGGTGGGGGTGATTGGGACGAGGGCAACGGTATTGAGCGGTGCCTACGAGAGGGAGATAGTGAAAATCGACCCCGCCGTTCAGGTCTTTCAGCAGCCGTGTCCCCTCTTCGTTCCGCTGGCCGAGGAAGGCTGGACCGAAGATGAGATAACCCGGCTTACCGCGGAGAGGTACCTCTCGCGGTTTGCCGAATTCGACCTGGATACGCTTGTCCTCGGCTGCACGCACTACCCGCTCCTTAAGGGCGTGATCCAGGAGGCCGTGGGATACGACGTGACCCTGGTGGATTCCGCCGTGCCGATAGCGTGGGAGGTCAAAAAGAGGCTTACGGAGATGGGGCTTAAGAGGAACGGGGGAGAGGGGAAGAAGAGGTTTTTTGTCACCGACGATCCGGATAATTTTAAAAGGGTGGGCGAGCCCTTTTTGGGGTGCAGGATAGACGACGTCGAACATGTGGATATTGTGGTTTAGGGTGCACAACTTAAAAGCGGGGTAAGGGATTCAGGGGGGGGTGGGGGGGCTGTTTTAAAATAAGGCTGGAGGGATTCATCGAGAGATGGCGGGCGAGGGAAGATTAAAGAATATCCGTAACATCGGGATCATCTCCCATATCGACGCGGGGAAGACCACCGTGACCGAGAGGATCCTCTACTACACGGGGGTTTCCTATAAGATCGGGGAGGTCCACAACGGTGAGGCGGTCATGGACTGGATGCCCCAGGAGCAGGAGAGGGGGATTACGATAACCAGCGCGGTCACAACGTGCGGCTGGCAGGGGCATGAGATCCACATTATCGACACCCCGGGCCATGTCGATTTTACCGTGGAGGTGGAGAGGTCCCTTCGGGTGCTGGACGGCGCGATAGCGATCTTTTCCGGTGTCGAGGGGGTGGAGCCCCAGTCGGAGACGGTCTGGCACCAGGCGGACAAGTACCACGTCCCAAGGGTCGCCTTCATCAACAAGATGGACAGGCTCGGCGCTGATTTCTTCGCCGTAATAGATATGATGGTGGAAAAGCTGGGCGTAAGGCCGCTCGTCGTCACCCTCCCCGTCGGCTCGGAGGAGGAGTTCTCCGGGGTGATCGACCTGATCGATATGAGCGCTATCACTTTTTCCGCGCAAGACCTCGGCGTAACGGTAAGCAGGGGGGAAATCCCAGAGGGGGTCAAAGACAAGGCCTTCGAGTACAGGGAGAAGCTGATAGAGGCCGCGGCCGATATGGACGACAACATAGCGGAAAGGTATCTTGAGGGGGAAGAGATAACAAGGGACTCGATAATCGATGCCGTGAGAAGGGGGACTATCGGCGGCTCTTTCGTCCCGATATTCTGCGGCTCCGGCCTGAGGAACAAGGGGATTCAGCCCCTTCTCGACGGAGTCGTGGATTTTCTCCCCTCACCGATTGACGTTCCCCCCATCGCCGGCACAAACCCGAAGACCGGAGAGGCCGAGGTCAGGAGGAGCGACGAGGGCGAGCCTCTCTCCGCCCTGGCGTTCAAGGTCCATGTAGACCAGGGGAGAAAGCTGACCTATTTCAGGGTATACTCCGGCGTCCTGAAGGCGGGGGCGGAGGTCTACAATCCGAGGCTTAAAAAGCCGGAGCGTATGGCGAGGCTCTTGAAGATGCACGCGAACAAGCGGGAGCGGATAGATACGGCAAAAGCGGGGGACATCGCCGCCGCCGTGGGCCTCAAGGACACCACTACTGGGGACACCCTCTGCGACAAGGATAAGCCGATCCTCCTCGAATCGATCCTCTTTACCGAACCCGTAATAAGCCTCGCCATCGAGCCGAAGACGGTGGCCGATCAGGAGAAGCTCGAGCAGTCGCTGGGAAAGCTCGTTGACGAGGACCCTACTCTGAAGGTCAAGGTCGACGAAGATACGGGACAGACCATCATCTCCGGGATGGGGGAGCTTCACCTGGAGATCGTGGTGGACAGGCTCATGAGGGAGTTCAACATTGCGGCGAACGTAGGAAAGCCACAAGTGGTCTACAGGGAGACTGCGACGAAGGGGGCCGAGTCGGAGGCCACCATAGACAGGGAGATAGCCGGCGAGCAGCGCTACGCCAGGGTCTCCCTATCCATCGAGCCTCTTGATAGGGGTCTGGGAGTCGAGGTCAAAAGCCTCGTGGAGTCGGACGGAATACCGGATGAGTGGATGAACTCCGCCCTGACGGCGATAAGGGACGCCGCCGCGTCGGGGCCGATTCTGGGCTATCCGCTGGCCGATGTGAGGATAAGCATCACGTCCCTCGACGCCAGGGAGGGACTCACCGACGGGATGGCGTTTTCAATAGCCTCCGGAATGGCGGTCAGGAGCGCCGCCGAAAAGGCGTCGCCCGTCCTCCTGGAGCCGATCATGGCGGTCGAGATATTGACCCCGGAAGAGTTCATGGGGGAGATAATCGGGGACCTGAACGCCAGGGGCGGACATCTGAAGGGCGTTGAGCCCAAGGGGAAGATAAACCATGTCAGGGTCGAGGTCCCCCTCTCCAACATGTTCGGCTACTCTACAAAGCTGAGATCGCAGAGTCAGGGAAGGGCAACCTTTACGATGCAGTTTTCTCATTACGGAAGGGTGGAGGATTGACAGATGAAGAAGTTGTTCTATAACTATATCTTTCCCTTTTACCTCCCTGTTGTTGTTCTGGTGACCGGCTTAACCACGGCCTTTTTCGGGGCCATAGTAATAATTATCGGTTTTATCCCCGGTCTGGATACGAACAACAATTTCGGCTATCAGATAGGGAAGTTCTGGGCCTGGCTGAATCTGAAGGTCACCGGGACGAGGCTCAAGGTCAGGGGGATGGATAAAATCGACAGGAAGCGCTCCTACGTCGTGATGTCCAACCACCAGAGCCACTTTGACGTCTGGGCGATCATCTCGAGGCTGCCCCTCTCGCTGAGGTGGGTGATGAAGATCGAGCTCAGGGCGGTTCCGGTCTTCGGCATAGGGTGCGAGAAGCTCGGCCAGATCTACGTGGACAGGTCGAACTCGGAGAAGGCCAGGGAGAGTCTGGAAGCCGCAAAATCTAAGATAGAGGCTGGGGCCTCGGTGGTGTTTTTCCCGGAGGGAACCAGGAGCAACGACGGCAAGCTGTTGACATTCAAAAAGGGGGGATTTCACATGGCCCTCGGCACCGGGACGCCGATCCTGCCGATTACCGTCAACGGAGGGAGGTTCGCCCTTCCCAAGGGATATCCCTTCATGATGAAGCCCGGGAAGATGGAGATTATTGTCCACGATCCGATCGAGGTAGAGGGTTTGGGCTTTGCGGATATAGATACGTTGATGAAGAAGGTAAGAGAAGTGATCGAGGGGGGACTCGATCTCGAGTACGGAAGGATCCTTTAGTGTCTCGCCGTATCCATCCGACCGTGTTCCCACATTTATTACAAAGGGCAATTTTTGTATTTTTTGAGGACATATATCCATGAAATATCATTTTAGACTATTAAATTCTAAATCGCTGTTTGCGATACTGATTGTTACTTTTACCGCCGCCGTAATTCCGGTCTCGGCCTTTTCAGAAGAAGACCCGGAGGTACTCTTTCAGCAGGGATACGAGGCTTACAAAGAGAAAAAATATGAGGATGCAGTCAAGTATTTTGGAGATGCATATTCAATTTACAAAGCTTCGAAGAACGAAGACGGGATGGCACAGGCCTTGAATAACATCGGGCTTATGAAGTTTTATTTGTTTAAGTATAACGACGCGGAGAGATATTATTTAATGGCCCTGGCGATCGACAAGAAGAGAGACGTGGACAAGGACGTTGCTTCGGACCTCTACAACATAGGCGTTCTCTACTATCATATGCAGAGATACGAGGAGGCGCTCTTCTCGTTTTCTAAATCGGCCGAGCTGTATAGAGGGCTGGAAAATGATCAAAAAAGGGCGGAGATTGTCTACTGGGTCGGTAAGGTCCACTATGAACAGGGAGAATACGTGGCGGCGGCGAACTTCTATGCCGCGGCCTCCGATATTCATATGAAGCTGCTGGACAGGGTGGGCTACGCCCGGGATATAGTCGCCCTGGCGGACTGTCTGACTGATCTGGGGAGGCTCGACAAGGCCCTCGACCTGTACGAAGAGGCGGTCAAGGTTTTAATAGCCGACGAGAATGTCGAGTCCGCTGTAAATGTAAAGATTCGCATCGCGGAATCGTTGGAGGAGAACGGAAGATATGAGACGGCAAAGGAGTATCTGGACGAGGCGTTTAAGATGGCGAAGAAGGAGAAGGATAAAGGCATTCAGGGCACCGTTTATACGGCGATGGGAGACTTGTATGATTGCTCCGGTGACTACGAAGAGGCGATAAGAAATTATTACAAGGCAATCGAAATAAAGAAGGAGGCGAAGGAGCTTGGAGACGTGGCCAAGATACAGAGGAAGGTGGGATCGCTGTGGGGAGATCTCATGATGTTTATCGAGGCGGAGAAGGTCTTCGGCGAGGCACGGTTGATATATCAAGTGGGGGGCGATAAGGTAAACGAGGCCGTTGTCCTAAACAGCCTCGGCAACTTCTATCTCAAGGTTGGCGAGATTGATGAGGCGTTAGATTTCCTGAAGAAGGCTGATGAGATGTTTAAGGAGACCAACAGGGATAAATACCGGGGGATAAACCTCCTCGGGATAGGGGAGATTCTATACGACAGTGGGGATTATAAGGAGGCAAGGGCGGTATTTAACGAGGTTCTTAAGCTACTGACGGGAGTAAAAGACAAAAAACACCGGGCGGAGGCGATATCCTACCTGGCGCTTATCGACTACAGGGAGGGCAAGTACAGCTCTTCGTTTAAAAATTTCTCCGATGCCTTAAGCCTCTACCGGGAGGAGAGGAGCAAATGTCGGGAGGCGGACCTCCTGATAGGCTCCGGGTTGGCCCTTATGAAAATGGGCAAGGCAAACGTCGCGAAGGGATTTTTCGCGGAGAGCGGGAAGATCGCGAAGGAGCTGAACCTTGGGCAAATTATCTGGCGCGCGACCTATTGCGAGGCGCTCCTTATGGAGGCGCTGCCCGATGGGAAGGAGGAGCTTATCCTCTCCAGACTCGAAACCGCTCTTTTCGTCGTTCAGCAGAATCCCCCGGAGCTCTACCCCGACCTTCTGGGCGCAAGGCTCGTTCATGTGGAGGACCTGTTCAAAAAGCTCGCCGAGAAGAGGGGGCTGAAAGAACCAGATGCCGAAGCCTTCGCCAACAAGGAGAAAAATGCGATGAATGAGCTCAACGACTTTTTCGGGAACGCCCCGCCGCCCCTGACGGGCGACGACGCCGAGTTCATGGAACTCTTCGTTAAAAAGGCGGGGGTCGTGAACTATTCCCGGGAGAAGCTCGCCGAGGACGAGTTTCGCAAGGCTGACAACAGGGACAAGTTCGCGATAGACCTCCTCAAGGCCCAGGGGGGCTACCTTAATGCTCTGGACAGGATAAAGGATAAGAACCCGACCCTCTGGGACAGGTACTTCAAGGAGGTCTACGAGTAGGGGGGGGAGGTCGGGTTTTTGGTGTTGGGGGGGGGTGGGGAGGTAAGTTCTTTGCCTACTCGTTGGAATTTTCTTTATAAACATTGTTACCTATTTTAGAAATTGACAAGGCTAATATTCCAAATTGTAACTTTTAAGAAGATTAGAAGCGCTTGAGCTAATAAATAGAGGATACTAAATGAAATTAAGAATAAAGCTCTTAATAATGTTGGTCTCTTTTTTTATTTTTACTCTCCCCGCCCAAGCCCAGGAAAAACCAGCGCCACCTCAGAAGTTGATGGATGAGGTAATTAATTTAGGGAATTATAAACGATTTTCCACCAAATTAGTTAGATAAGAAACTACAATTTCGAATATATCATCATTATAACGGTTATTATA
>JAFGIX010000025.1 GCA_016929395.1 Candidatus Zymogenus saltonus | reverse complement strand
TTTGAAGAAATACAACGAGGCGATAGCGGACTATACCAAGGTGATAAGTATCGACCCGAATTATGCCGATGCCTACAATAACAGGGGGAATGCATACAGTTATTTGAAAAGGTACAACGAAGCGATAGAGGACTACAACAAAGCGATAAGTATCGACCCGAATTTTGCCATGGCCTACAAAAACAGGGGGCTTGCATACGATAATTTAAAGAGATACGACGAGGAGATAGCGGACTACACAAAGGCGATCAGTATCGACCCGGATTTTGCCGATGCCTACAACGGCAGGGGTTGGGTCTATTACCTTACCAAAAAGTACGACAAGGCGCTGGAGGACATCACGGTTGCGCTTCGCATAATGCCAAACGATGCGAATACCCTTGACAGCAGGAGCAACGTGTACAGGGAGCTGGGGAGATATGAAGAGGCGATGGAGGATATAAACAAGGCGATAAATATTAAAGAACACCCTTTTTTCTATTACACCCGGGGGCTGAACTACAAGGCGATGGGCGAAACGGCCAAGGCCCGGGCCGACTTCAAGAAGGCCTGCGACGGCGAGGAGGAGGATGCCTGCAAAGAGTTGAAGAAGTGACGTAATAATATTTGTCATTACCTTGGAAAGCGGGAATCCAGAAACAGATGTCATTCCCGCGAAAGCGGGAATCCAGCTTGATATTTACCCCCACATACGCGGGGACAGGCTGGATTCCCGATCAGGTCGGGAATGACAGTATAGATTCCCAATCAAGTTGGGAATGACAGTACATTTTATTTCTACCTAAACACGCGATTGCTTCATTACCTACTAGACAAGGGGCTTAAGCCCCTTGTCTGCCCCCTTGTCTGCCCATTGTCTGCCCCCTTGTCTGCCCCCTTGTCTGGCCTCTTGTAAAACACGGACGAAGCAATCGGATCGCGTCTTCCGGTTAGGTAGTCAAAATAGAAGATTATGAGAAATGCCGGTTGCTTTACTAATCAGGTCGCCGCGCTTAACCACGTTCGTTCGCGATGAAAGCGGTGCTGGAAATTGGCCTGCCCAACCCCTATTGAAAAAAAATTGACCTGGGGGTTTTACTGGTAGGCGGTGCTGGACTAGATAGACAATCAAATACTTTGGCCTGCAACAACCCGACATCCCCGCCGAGTCATTGCAGGCCATATTTTTGCAGCAAGTTAAAACTCTGCTTCTACACTACTTTATATCACCAAGCTCGACCCTGAGGTCTCTGTGAGTCGAACGTGTTATGGGAAACCATATGAGTAGCGGAAGGCTCGCGACCATGATGATTGCGGGAATCGGCCCGAAGAAGAGGCGCATTCCAAGAAGAGTTTTGACCGACTGTTCAACGAATGCATCGCTTCCTTTAAGGGGAGCGGCATAATCAAAGAGCTTGAGCACCCAGCCAATAGAAGCTACGCCCGCTGCGCTTGCGAATTTCATCAAAAACGCCCAGACTCCATAATAAACTCCCTCCCTTCTTTCACCGGTTTTCTTCTGATCGTGCTCAATACAGTCGGGAAGCATGCTCCAGGGGAAGACGTACTGGCTGGAAAATCCAAAACCGACAACGAACGCAATCACGTAGATAGCAGCCGTCGGCTTATGTGGGAGAAAAAAGCACACGGTGATCGACACGCAAGCGATAAAAAGACCCAGGGCATAGGCCGGCCCTTTATTCCAGTTGTCCGATACCCACTTCCAGAAGAAGAGAAATATCAGTAAAGCCCCCATCATTATCGCCATAACCAGGGAGAATTTCTCTTCCATAAGCAGGTAGTACTTCATGTAATATATGAAGAACCCGGTCATTAATGTGAAACTGTAACTGCTGATGACAAAAGCCAGAACAAGCCGCATGAACGGTTTGTTGCCTAAAGTAATTTTGACGGAATCAATTAAGGGGAGTTCCGAGGGTTTTACCTCAGCTGGGGAGCGTTCCTTGACCGTGAGAGCCGTGATAAGAACCACGATTATACTAATTACTCCGAAGGTCGCCCCCATACCACTGTAGGCGGTTTTTGCAGTCCATCCAAAACTATTTTGATATATGCTTGCCACAAGACCTGTGAGAATGGCGCCGGCCATATATCCTGTAACTCCGAAGATCTTCCGGTAGGCCGTGAGGCTGGTCCGTTCATCGTAATCGTGGGTAAGCTCCGGCGTCATGGCGTAGTAGGGCACGCTGATGGCTGTATGAAACGTGTCAAAGAGTAAAAACGTGAATATAACCGCGAAAAAAGCCGCTGCGCCTGTAAGGCCGGACGGTGTTGAGAAGATGATCCATATACTGATCCCGTATGGGATGGCGCCTAGGATCAGAAAGGGCCGCCTCCTGCCGAAACGAGTTTGCATTCTGTCAGAGATAAGTCCAACCAGTGGATCGTTTACGGCGTCCCAAGTAAGTTTTCCCACTAAAAGGGCCGTTCCCGCTATGGCGGGATCGATTCCCACGACGTCGGTGTAATAGAACATCAGAAAGAACTGCACGGCGGAGTGCATCATCGAGACAGCAAACTCGGCCACTCCGTAAAGCAGCTTCGTTTTAACGGTAAGTTTTTCCCGCAAGGTGTCTAAAGTCATTAAAAACTCCTTTTGTTAAATTTGCAAGAACATTTTAGTACAAATATCCTAAGAGCCATAAGGACTTGGATAAAATAACCTCAAATCAGGCCCTCGTCTTTGATCATGCCTACGACCTTCCTGGAGGCAGCCATGGTTCCACATACTCCTCCCCCTTCCTTTTCGCTCTGGCTTCCCACAAACCAGAGGCCGGTAATCGGCGATTTGTGCGGGCCTCCTTTCTTCCCCATTACCGGAGACCTTCCGCCGAAGCCGTGATAGTCGACGCGGACCCGCTTCTTGAAGTCCTCGGGCGTCATAATGACCATCGTCTTAGCGCGCTTCCTTAAGTTTGGGATGATCTTCTCCGCCTCGATGAGGAGCTTGTCGGTAAGCTCCTCCTTACGATCCTCCCACGTCCCGGAGGAAAGATTGTTGGGGGCTATTGTGTAGACCGTAACGGCGTGATGACCCTTAGGCGCCATCTCCGGTGAGTGAAGCGACGGGACGTAGATGAGAAATCCGTCCCTCCCCTCGTGGTATTCTCTATTCTTGCACCTGTCCACCGCGCCCTCCACGTCGTATGTGCCGTAGTAGTAACAAAGAGCGGACCTCTGGTAGGGCAACGTGTTAAAATCGATCCCGAGATGAACCATGTGGACCGATTCCATCAGGGGGGTGTCGTCAACCCTGTCTATAAAATCCTGAGGGAGGTGCTCTTTTCCGAGAAGTCCGAAATAGGTCTCCCGGGCGCCGCCGCTGGCGATGACGAGATCGGCGGACTCAACGTGTCCGTCTTTCAGTCGGATGCCGCTAACCTCTGCCCCATCGGTGAGGATCTTTGTCACCAGAGAGTTGGTGAATATTTCCCCCCCGTTTTCGACAACGACTTCGGACAGAACCTTGACGAGCTTTTCACATCCGCCTATGATGTACTGATAGCTGGGACGCTTTCCCGCCGCAGTATACTTAAGGGGGATCCTTTTGTCGAAGGCGGTCTCGATATTCACGGCCGGTACGGCAAGGCCCATAAACTGGCTGGGACGAACAACGAAATCGGCGAGAATTCCGGTATAAAGTCCTTTTAACTCCGGCCCCCTGAAGAAGTGGTTCATCACGTCCTCAGCAGACCAGCCCTGCATCTGTTTCACTTTCCTGAAAATCCACAACATCCAGAGCTTCAGAAAAAGCTTCTTAGGGCCTGATTCCCTGCTTGCGCGGTAGTTTAAGGCCATGAGATCCATCATCCGGTCGTAGAACTCGTAATAGCGGTCAAGGCCCTCGGCCTCGTCGGGAAAGACGTCCTTCAGGTAATCCCTGCGCCAATGGGGGCCTCCGTACTCGTGAGGCTTCCATAATTCGAAATCGGGCATAACAATGCCCCGGTCGTCCCTGACGAGTGTGACCTTGTCGGATATCGAGAGATCCTCCAAGATGTCTCCACCCAGCTCCCCGGGCCCGAAGCCCTGAAGAAGCATCGGCCCCAGGTCCCACGAATACCCGTCCTTGTGCAGCGTGGCGGTGACGCCTCCGATATTATCAAACTGCTCGAAAATCTTTACCTTATGCCCCGATTTTGCCATATAGGCCCCGGCCGTAAGGCCGGCAACACCCGATCCAATAATTACAACACGTGCCATAACACCCCTCCCCTTCCGGTTATTAAGGGGTCAGATTATAGTTAGGCGACCGCAAGATGTCAAGGTAAAACCCGCCTTTTTTACTAAAAAATATGATGGGGGAGAAATGAGGGTACTTTCTCAAGTCGCACATGGTAGCCACCGAAGACCCGTTTCTTGAACAGGGACTTTACGTTTGTTTTCAAGGATGATCTGGAGATTATGTTGTCTTTAAAGGTAAGAAAAGACTTATTGAGGCAGTTTTGGTGGGCGTAAATAATTTGGCTTTTAAAAAGGTATTAATCTGTACGTTTAATTCTTTAGCGTATTTTCAATATTAAACATATTTCAACTTTTCTCAACATCTCTATCTTCATCCCCTGCAACTTCAAATTCAGCATCTTTATCTTTTGTTTCTTCTTTCTTTGATGTATTGGTCAATTTGATAACCAATAATACTACAATCAAAACAGGAAGGAAAACAGTGCAAAATGCAACAACAAGAATTATAACTAATTCTACAATTCCAAGTCCAAACATATCATTTCTCCATTAATTGAATCAGTACCAATATTATAACTAAAGAAAACAGCCGCCGATTTAAACATTAATTCCAGAGATGCTTTGTTACAGTTTGATTTCTATCTTCCCCATTCATTGCGGACAAATCGTCAACTCACAGGACGGAAATTTGACCGGGGGGTTTTACTGGTAGGCGGTGCTGGATTTGAACCAGCGACTTCCACCGTGTGAGGATGGCACTCTACCGCTGAGTTAACCGCCCACCTGATAATTAAGATATATAAAGAGGAAATCTTTGTCAAGGAATAAATAGCCTCCAAATGTGTCCAGTAAAAAAATTTAAAAAATTTTCCATTTTCCCTTGATATTTTTTTCTCAACTTGTTATATTGTTAATACAAATAAATCATAAAAATTCTGCACCATTTCACAAAAAGAATCCCCGTATGATTTGGTTAGGCTTTCTAATCGACCAGCAGAACGCTAATACTTGAAAATTCGTAAATAAACTGGAGGAAACCAATCAGGATATCTGCCCTTTTAGCATATTGATCTAAGGGTTAGGAACAGACATCATCGAATCTCATTTTGTTTGTAAGTTGGAGAAGGAGGTACATATGAAGCAAGATAGCAATAATATCAAGCCGAAATATATCACAAAGATCAACAGGGTTGAAGGGCTTTCACCGACAGAGAGGGAAAATCTCACAAAGGTAACGGATAAATTCCAGTTCAGGGCCAACGAGTATTACCTCTCCCTCATTGACTTCAAAGATCCCAAAGATACAATCCGCCGCATCATAATACCCGATCTCGATGAGCTTACGGACTGGGGAACGCTGGACGCCTCCCACGAGGAGCAATATACGGTGGCCCCTGGACTTCAGCACAAATACACCCCCACGGTGCTCCTGCTGGTCAACGACATCTGCGGGGGATTCTGCCGCTTCTGCTTCAGGAAGCGCCTTTTCATCGGCGGCAACGAGGAGGTCGTCAGGGACGTAAGCAAGGGCTTGGAATATATCCGCAATCACCCGGAGATCACAAACGTCCTTCTTACCGGGGGCGACCCTCTCCTGCTCTCCACGCCAAAGCTCGGAAACATCGTCAGGCAGATCAGAGAGATAGACCATGTCAAGATCATCAGGATCGGGTCAAAGATGCCCGCCTTTTACCCTATGAGAATCACCCAAGACCCGTCCCTCCTTGAGATGATCAGTAAATACAGCACAAAAGACAAGAAAATATACATGATGGTCCACTTCAACCATCCAAGGGAATTGACGGAGGAATCGATAGACTCCCTGAACATGCTGAAGAGAGCCGGCGCCCTTACCGTAAATCAAACCCCTATGATTAAGGGCGTCAACGACGATCCCGAAACCCTCGCGGAGCTCTTCAGGGTTCTCTCTTATGTGGGCGTCCCGCCGTACTATATCTTCCAGTGCAGACCCGTTATTGGAAACGAGATGTACGCAGTGGAGGTCGAGCGGGCGTTCGAGGTTTTCGAGGAGGCTAAATCCCACGTATCCGGCCTTGCGAAGCGTTCGAGATACATCATGTCCCACGATACGGGAAAGGTCGAGGTCGTCGGGATGAGGGATGGATATACATATTTCAAATATCACCAGGCGGTGAATCCGGACGATTACAACCGCCTCATCATGTGCAGAAGCAATCCGAAGGCTTACTGGTTCGATGACTACGAGCCCATATCGGACGGCGATTCATGGGAACATGAAACCGCCGTAAGAATCAACCCCGATTCAGCAGATTAATGAGCGTAGGGGTTTTTTAGGAACTTTGACTAAAAGCTTTCATTTGTTAAGTGTGGTTGGGAAGTAGCAAGAGGGAGGATGAGGGATTCAGGGGGTTGGCGGCGGAAGGATCGGTTAGTACATGGCGGTGGGCGTTGTCAATGGCAGTGGGCGTGGTGAAAACGGGTGACAGTGTAAAGTAGGTTGTATGAAAAAACGGTAAGAGGCGTAAGTTATCTGCGGGTGGGATGGCGGCTTAATGGAGTGTTGGGTGGCGTAAAATGAGGCTCTTTAGGAATTTCATATTTTAATACTTTTTTGCCTATTGATTATCGACACTTATAATTATTAAAACAAATGAATGTCATATATAAAATCACATATCCCAATGGCAAAATATATATTGGACAAGACCGAACAGACAGTATCAATTATTTCGGCAGTGCTTTAAGTAGACTAATAGAAAAAGATTTTACTCGTGAACAGCGACGCGATTTTACAATTCGTAAAGAAATCCTTTGGGAATCTGAATCTGCATCTCGTATGGAGGTTACGAAAAAGGAAATTAAATTTATCCGAAAATTTAAGTCTAATAATCCTGCTATTGGTTATAATCAATGGCCAAAACTGGATGTATAAAAGCACAACTGATTAACTAAATCTACAGAGACAGCTTAAGTCAGCTTAATAAATAAGAGACATAAGTAGTCATCGATTGTTTTAAGTTTTTCTAAAATGTAATCGGAGATTCTTCATAACTAAGCGCCCTTCCCGTAGGGGCAGGCCAGCAGACACTGGCCGCATTCGTCCTTTCGTCCCTTCGACTTAATAGCTTCCTCCCTTTTAGCGTTGCAGAGGTAAACGTCCAAGAGCTCTTCCCTCGGCGTCCCGGAATGCCAATTCAGGTCTTTTATACAGAGATATGGACAGGCTTCAACGCAGGCGGTGCAGCCTCCGCATCCGCTTTCCAAGACAGGCCTGTCCGGCTCGATATCGCAGTCGACAAGTACGGTTGCGAGGTATACTCTGGGGCCGTGTTCCCTCGTAATCAGAAGGGAGCTTTTGCCGATCCATCCCAGACCTGCGCGCACCGCCGCGAGCTTGTGGGGGAAAAGAGCCATAAGGGTGTCTCGGGATCCTGCCCCACTTGAGGGACAATCATATGTTTTATCACTCCGCTGTTTAGCTTCAGCAGTCCGGAGAGCCTGTTTATGGTTTCGCCCATTATGGCACGTGTTTCCTCCAACAGCTCGTGAAATCGCTCTTCATTATAGACATTGAATCTCTGCCAATATTTATATGGCAAACATATCGACAATGCCCTCGGAAACTCCCCGGACAGGGGATGATGTCCCGTTATATCAGCTACTCCGAATCCAACGCGTTCAATTGAAAAGAACTCCCTCAGCTCGCCTTTAAAATCATCCATAGTAACTGCGTCTTTCCGCCGAAATTCAATCAAAATCGTCTAAAGCAGGTAACCGCCGTCCGCGGTCAATATCGTGCCCGTCGTGTAGCTCGACGCGTTCGATGCGAGAAAGAGGGCGAGCCCGGCCACCTCGTAAGCCTCGCCTATCCTTCCCATCGGGCAGTGGTTCAGATATATCTTTAGTATCTCATCGGCGCTCCAAAGCATCTCGGAGAAATGGGTCTTTATCAATCCTGGGGCTATGGTGTTTACGCGGATATTTTTCGAGGCCCACTCCTTTGCCAAAACCTTTGTCAGCATCACCACAGACGCCTTTGTGATGTTGTAAACGCCTGTGCCGAAGGAAGGTGAAAAGGCCTCTATCGACGAAATATTGATTATAGATCCTCCACCCGCCTTCTCCATCGGGCCGAGGACCATTTTGCTCAAAAACAGATATGCCTTAAGGTTTACATCGATCATCTTGTTGAAGAGCGCCTCGTCCATATCCTCCACGGGCCCGAACTTCGGATTTATGGCGGCGTTGTTGACAAGAATATCCACCGAGCCGAATTTTTCTACGGTCTCGTTTACTATGCTCTCAAGGGCCTCAAGATTCCCGGCGTGGGCGGAAACGGCGTGCCCCTTTCCCCCGTCTGCCTCGATCTCCGCCACGACCTCCTTTAAGGCTTCGAGTTTCCTGCTTGCGACCGTAACGTTTGCCCCGGCTTCCGACAACGCCAGGGCTATCTCCCTTCCTATCCCCCTGCTCCCGCCAGTTACAATGGCCGTCTTTCCGTCGAGCCTGAATTTTTCGAGATACATTTTTTGCCCCTTATAAATACCGTTTATTATTCACCCCCTCTTTGTTAACACTTTTACTTGATATATTCAACCTATTTTCAACCTTTTTCTTTTATACTTTTAAAACAAAAATGGCTTGACATAATGGAGACATTTTTATACTATTGCCTCAAGCTTAACTTCAAACTTCAGATTAGAATTCTTAAAAACAACTAAAGATTCCAACATATTATATATGTCTTTAAAAATCAGCGAGTTGGAAAAGATAACCGGAGTCCCCCAATCCACTATCAGGTACTACGTCAAGGAGGGGCTTTTGCCCAAGCCTGAAAAGGTCAATAAATCGATGTCCTATTACGACGAATCCTGCATCGATCGTATTGCCCTTGTAATAGAGCTCAAGGAGAAAAAGTATTACCCTCTCTCCGTAATAAGGAGTATAATCAAGAGCATCGACAACGGGGCGAACCTGAACGGTCTCATATCCTTGAGGGACGCGATCTTCAGCCCAAAGGCCCATGGTGAGCCCGAGCTGATGGACAGGGATGAGTTTATCAAGGCTTCGGGGATGGATAAAGAGCTCCTGAAAAGGGCCGAGGCCATGAACATCCTAATTCCATACAACAAGGGCGGCAAAAAACCATACAATCACGAGGACCTCAATTTCGCGAGACATATAGTGTGGGGCTTCAAGGAGCTCAAGATGGATATCAACGACGTGAGGTTCTACATCGATCACGGTGAAAAGATCGTCGAGGAAGAGATAAAGCTGAGGAAGAGGGTCGTCTCGGGAAAATCAAGGGATGAAAACATCAGGATTACGGCCAGGATGTCGGAGATGGCAGACGAGTTGAGAAGCTATATCCTGAGGAGGCTTTTTCAGTCCAGGGTCAAGAAGATGCTGGAAAAAACCAAATGAGATGTTATTTATATACGACGAGTCAATGTATCTGAAGGAGTTGATTTTATGAGAAAGAAATATCTTTTTCTACTTCTTTTTGCGATATCTTTGTCAACGGCGCTTATATTCAATTTTGGATGCGCCAAGAAGAAGCCCCCTGCATTCGAGGCGGATTACGACGTAATCATCGTAGGCGGAGGAATGGCGGGACTGTCTGCTGGCGCCCACCTTTCCAACGCCGGCCTAAAGGTGCTCCTGCTGGAACAGCACCACAAGGTGGGGGGCTGTACGACCAATTTCACCAGAGGCGATTTCACGTTCGAGGTCGCCCTTCACGAGATGAACAGGGGGGATTTGGGCACGGTAATGAAACTTTGCGGTGTATATGACAAGGTGGATATTTACGAGCTCCCCGATTTTTACCGCTCCATCTATCCTACCGTGGACGTCGACATTATAATGCCCACAACATGGGAGGAATGGGACAACACTCTGAAAGAGAGGTGGCCGGAGGAGGCCGCGGGGATAGAAAAATTCCACGAGCTTTCATCCACCACCTACAGCGACATTCTGGCCATAAAAGACCTCTATCGCTACACAGGCTTCAAGGCCTTTAAGACGAAGATGTCCGTGCCCCTGAAACACAAGTCGCTGATGACGTGGAGCAAGAAGACCTTGACCGAGCTTATGGACGAGTGCTTTACCGATGAGGGGCTCAAGGCCGTCGTCTCCCAGCTCTGGGTTTACTATGGAGCACCCGCTAACGATCAACTCGCACTTCTGACCCTGGCCGCAACCGACGCATTCTTAAGCGACAGCGTCTGGCACATCAAGGGCACATCTCAGGCGCTGGCCAATGCATATAAAGAGCTTATAGAAGAAAACAAGGGCGTCGTCAAGACCGGAACCCTTGTGACCGAGATCATCATCGAGGACGGCTTAGCCAGGGGCGTCAAAACTGAATACGGCGATGTCTACACCTCCAGATACGTCCTGGCCAACACCGACCCGTACCAGCTTGTCTTTAAACTCGCTGGCGAGGAGAACTTCCCGAAGAAGTACGTGGAAAGGATAAAATCCCTCAAGCCGGCAAACTCCCTCTTTGTGACGTACCTTGGGTTGAACATCGACCTCAAGAAGCTCGGCTACACGGACACCGAGATATTCTACAACACAAGCACGGATACGACGCTCGTATATAAAAATATGATGGAGGGAAATTTCGCCGAGGGGATGGCATCAATTACCATCTACTCCAACTACGGCGACCCAATCTACGCCCCTAAGGGCAAGTCGGTGGTCGCGCTCCTCGAGTACTCCGATTACGACATCTGGCCCAAGGACAGGAAAGAGTATCAGAAAATGAAAGAGGAGAAGGCATGGGAGCTGATAAACCTTGCGGCCAACGTAATCCCCGAGCTGAAGGACAAAAAAAACATAGAGGTCATGGAGATAATGACTCCTGTAACGATCGAGGAGTTCACCAAGAACTATCACGGCATACCCTACGGCTTTTACCTGGATACCGAGCAGTGGGAGAAGATACCGAACAATACACCCATAGATAACCTTTTCATAGCTGGAAGCTGGACTAAGGCCTGGCACGGTGTTGGCCCCGCCCAGATAAACGGTTACATGGGATCGAGACTTATACTGGATATGGAAGGAATTGAATAATAGCAAAATATAAAAGGGGTTTAAAATGATTAAAAAGAATCGATGGCTGTTTATTATTCTAACAATTGCCGTCTCGGCGTCTCTATCCTTGATAACGGGCTGTGGAAAGACAAAGGCTCCCGATTTCGAGGCCGATTACGACGTAATTATAATCGGCGGTGGAATGGGCGGTCTCTCTGCGGGCGCCCATCTTGCCTCGAACGGGCTCAAGGTCTTACTTTTAGAGCAGCACCACAAGGTAGGGGGGTGCGCCACCAACTTCACTCGCGGTGACTTTGTCTTCGAGACATCACTCCATGAGATGGCCGGGGGAGGTCCCAGAACCGAGGACGGCGCCCTGAGAAGACTCATGACCCTCTGCGGTGTCTACGACAAGGTCGAAACCTACCAGTTGCCCGAGCTCTATCGATCGATCTACCCCGGCGGCGTGGACGTTACGCTCCCTTCCACCTGGGAGGGATAGGACAACGCCCTGAAGGAGAAGTGGCCGGAGGAATCGGAGGGGATCGACAAGTTTCACAAGCTCTGTGTTGAATTCTCGAAAGAGTATATGTCTCTATCCAATCTGTTTCGCTACAGCGGCTTCAAGGCCTTTACCACAAAGATGCAGGTGCCCTTAAAGCAGAAGACCTTCTTTAAGTGGCAGGGCAAAACAATGCAGGATATTTTGGACGAGTGTTTCACGAACGAGGATCTGAAGGCCGTTGTCTCCCAGTTCTGGGTATACTACGGCGCTCCCGTTCCGGATGAAACAGCGGTCCTGTTATTGATGGCAAACAATACATATCTTAAAGACGGTCCCGTACATGTAATGGGAACCAGCCAGAACCTGTCCAACGCCTACGCCGAGAGGATCGAGGAGCTGGGAGGCACCGTGAAGACCGGCACCCTCGTCACCGAGATAATCATTGAAGACGGCTTAGCCAGGGGCGTCAAGACCGAGTATGGAGATGTCTACACCGCACGCTACATAGTCGCCAACACCGACCCGTATCAGCTTATCTACAAGCTCATCGGCCAGGAAAACCTGCCGAAGAAATACGTGGATAAAGTTAAAAATATGAAGGTAGCAAACTCCCTCTTCGGCGTCTATCTCGGCTTGAATATCGACCTTAAAAAGTTCGGCCATAAAGACACGGAGATATTCTATAACACGTCTTTAGACAGCGCCGCCGCCTATGACAACATGATGAAGGGTAACTTCAAGGAAGGTGCGGTGTCGATAACCATCTACTCCAACTACGGCGACCCGGTATACGCGCCAAAGGGTAAATCGGTTTTAGTTCTCCACGCCTTCAGCGATTACAATATCTGGGCCAAGGACAAAAAAGAATACCAGAAGATGAAAGAGGAAAAGGCCTGGGAGCTGATAAACCTTGCGGCCAACGCTATCCCCGAGATCAAGGAGAAGAGATACATCGAGGAGATGGAGGTCATAACTCCGGTAACGATAAACGAGTACACTCTGAACCATGAAGGTATCATATACGGCTTCTACATGGATAAAGAGCAGTGGCAGAAGATACCGATCAGGACTCCGATCGACAACGTATTCATCGCCAGCAACTGGACGAGCGGATTTCACGGCTTCGGCTCCGCTCAGATTAACGGATGGATGGCGAATCGTTTGATCATGGATATCGAGGGACTTGAATATAAATAGAGGTGAAAAATGAAAAAGAAGAATAGAAAAGGATTTACTATTTTAAGTATCTTTGCCGCAATTTCTCTATTTACGGTCTTCGTTTTGGCGTTTTCGGCTGTCGACGCCCTCACCGCATACTACGGAGAAGTGATAGAAAAAATCGACGACACGACAAAGGCAACGAGCAGATACCTCCCCATTGATTTTAAACACCAGTATCACCAGAGCAACCTGGATATATCGTGCATCACGTGCCACCACACCGAAGACGAGGAGTTCGTCGCCGGTACGCCCGCACAATGTAAGTCTTGCCACAACGCAGACAGCGGCGAATTAACCTATAAAGACTCCATGCATCAAACCTGTGTGGTCTGCCACAATAAAGAGCTGGCCGCGGGCAAGACTCCTCCTACGGAGTGCCTCGATTGTCACACCCAGAGAGACTAAGGGGCGGACCGAGAAAACAGGAAGGAAAGGTGCAGGGGGAAAACGGCGATGAGTCAACGGTCTCGGGATAGTTCAACGGGCCTTTGGCTGGTATAAGGGGGGTTGGCTGAACCGATATTGACCGGCAGATGTCTAGTGGGCGTAGGTCGGGCAAGTTAGTCTTGATTGACGACAGTGGGCTGGTGAAATAAATGGGGCTGGTGGGGGAAGGTCGGGAATTGAGCCCAAAATCCTTTAGACGTTATGCCGTTTGTGTGATTGGGAGATGATTAAATAACAAGCGGCATTTCCACTACCAGTTTTAGAGACATAGCTTTTGAGCTAAATTTATTAACTGTTTTTCCTGCACCTGAATTGCCTAAAAAAAATATAGGGGAACGGGCCTTACGGCCGTTCCCCTATATTTCAAAAGCTGTTTTAATCCATAACATCTAAATAGGATCAGCCCCATCAATCTTGGAGTGATATGAAGAGAAGCGACATAATTTTCATCGTTATATGCGTCGTCCTGATAGCAACGGCCTTTGTCTTTTTCAAATCCATATCTGCAAATGCTGGACGGACGGTGGTCATCGAGGAGGGAAACGAGGTTTTCGGCACCTACCCCATCTCCGAGGACAGGGTCATCGAGGTGACAGGCATTCTTGGCGTCAGCACGGTCGTCATAGAAGATGGTGAGGTGTACATGAAGGATTCGCCGTGTCCAAACAAGGTGTGCATCAACATGGGCAGAATATCAAAGAAGGGAGATACGATTGTATGTATCCCCAATCGTATCTATATCACGATAAAATAGACTTGCTCTGCTCCCCCGCTTCCCTAAATCACATCTTCCCGCCGCTTAACCTGCCGCCACCGATTTCCTTCTATCGACTTACAGGCCTTTTTTAAGTATTTAAGCCAATCCTTTTATGACAAAAAGAGATTCCCCCCCAATAAATTTCCCTCCCCCACCCCCAATTCCCATCCCCTGATCACCTCTTCCCGCCGCATAACCTTCCAACGCCTATTATCTTCCGTCGGCTGATAAGCCTCTCTCGGAATCCAAGAGGCGGCCCCCCTTTTTGCCCTTAATATTTTTCAACTCCTGCCGATCTTTATCCCCCCTCCCCTTATTCAAATTAGCAATCCCGTCCGACAGTCACCCCCCCCCAGAATCCGGGTTATGACGAGGGCAAATCCTGAATAATTTCTATTTCCATCCCCTTTGTATGAAATTGCGCATCATCGCATCCTTGCCCCGGCCTTCCTACACTTCCAATCCCCGGCACCCCTGCCCAACTGCCCCTCCCAATCACTTCGGATACAGTTTCTCCTTACTATTTCAACTTATCGTATAATTTGCAGCCGAGCTCGTTCTTAAGATCACACGCCCTCCTGTAGTCTTCTCTGGCCTCTTCGTGCCTCCCAAGCTCGTAATAAGCCCATCCCCTGTTGAAATAGGAGTATGACAGGATGTAATTCGGCTTAATCCCTATCGCCCTGTTGCAATCCGATATCGCCTCGCCGAACCTTCCGAGTCCGTTCATTGCCCATGCCCTGTTGGTAAATGCGGAGGCGATGTTTGGGTCTATCTCTATCGCCCTGTTGCAGTCTAAAAGGGCTTCTTTAAATAAGCCTATGCCGTTTTTTGCCCACGCCCTGTTTACGTAGGCGTCTGCAAGAAAAAGGGGAGGTCTTAGACTTATTGCCTCGTCGCAGTCGGAAATTGCCTCCTTGAATTTACCCAGGCCGTTTTTTGCCCAGGAACGGTTTATATAGGCGTAGACAAGACTCGGGTCAAGTCTTAAGGCCCTGTCACAATCCGCTATCGAATCGTAATATCTCCCTACGACATTGTAGGCCCAGGCCCTTGCGTTATAGGCATCTGCAAAACCATTGTCCTCTTCAATGGCCTCTGTGTAATAGTCAATCGCATCATTAAAGTCGCCGTTGAAAAAGGCCTCATCCCCCTTTGCCTTCAGCTCACCGGCGGTCTCAAATGCCGAAACATTGGAAACCATAAGAGAAAGAATCACCGCCGTTGAAAGCAAAACAATCGCAAAATCAAAAAGTATCTCTCTTTTTCTCATCGTTTTTTTACCTAAAAAATATTTGCCATTACATTCTCACAATTCCCTTCCTCTCTTCATCCTTCACCTTCGATCCCTCATACCATTCCAGGAAGTGATAGTCCATTATAAACTTGTAGAAAAGAGATGTGGGACGGATTATCTCATAAACCTCCGTATGCTCCCTTTTTGTGGTTCCCGTGTAATCGATGTTGCCGGCGTATCTGAATATCTCCACGAGATCCCGATCCTTTTTGTTCTCGACCCCAAAAATGAGATGAATCTCGGTCCCCTCGAATGCAAAGAGCTTCCAGAATTCTTGATTGAGCTCCCCCCTCAAGACCCTCTTCTCAAAAAAGTACAGGCGGCCCCTGCTCTCCCGAATAAACTCTCTCAGCGCATCCCCGGACAGGGCCTCCCCGAGGTTGTATATATCGGTACTCGTAGAGATGAACTCCTTGTTAAACTGCTCCTTTTCCTTCTCCCATATCTCGAGTCCTGAGACCTTTTTTTCTCCGTCGCACTCATCGGCAAAGAGCCTCTCCGCATAATCAAGGATGGAGTCTATCTCCTCCTCAAAGAAGGTCGGCTCTTCATCTATCGGCTTTATCAAGGAATAGTCCGTTCCGACTATAACGTTGAACGGGTAGATGAGATTCGGATTTTCCATCTCAAAACAGCACCTCTCCACATATCTGTCCACCCTTTTCTTGATGCTCTGACTCCTTGTCGCGCCCCTTGCGGCCTCGTTTATTTTATCAGCGATGTTTACCTTGACGTCTCCCCAAATGTTGTCCTTCAGATCAACCGATTCCACAACATCCCCGTAAGAGATATATAGCCCGGTGTTCATACCAAGATCCACTATCTCTCCGAGCTTCTCGTAATAGGCTTGTACCAGCTCCGTCTTCTTTTTGTAGACAGTCGATAGCATTGCGTTAAGCCGCCTTATCTGTACTATCTCGTCCTGGCATATCTCCTTGTAGAACTCCATCGATCTCTTTTCCAGGCGCTGCTTTTCCACTTCCATCTTTAGCTCTTTCTTCCCTTTGTTTATGAAGGACAGCTTGTCTCTCAGAACCCCTTCGCTCTCGGCCAGCCTCTCTTTTATGTCCACCCGATCCGTATCCTTTATCCTTGTGGAGATCTCCCCTATGGCGTCTACGTAGGCCTCGATGCTCTTGTTGAAATGGCTCAACTGGGCCTTCATCATCTCCACCGGGCTCATGCCCCTCTTTGCATCCATGATCTCGTTCAGCTCGATGATAGTGCCGATTATCATCTTTGAATTCTCGTTGAGTCTCTTGAGATCGGCCTGATACCTCGACTTCAACTTTTCCCTCTGAATCCTTTCGTCAAATTCCGGGTATTTCTGTATCAATTTTTTCTGATATTGCGAGACTATCTTTCTTATCTCTTTTGCCAGCTCAAACAGCGCAAGTATATTTCCCGAAAAGGTCACCGCATCGCCCAGGAGATTGTTGAGATCGAGCCCCAATGAAGGGTCTTTTCCCACTTTGAGGTAGTAGTTTTTTGCGGCCTCTATTATAGGTAAAAAAAACTCGAGCTTTAAAAACTCCGCCATGACAAGGCTTCCCGATTTCCTTGTCCTTCTTGTAAATCCCTTGAGGTCCACAAAGAGGTGGCCCTCCTTTCTCCCCTCCTTTTTTATCAAGGTCAGCTTATGATCTGCGGAAATTCTGTAAAGCCGCCCCTCGTCGTAGCTGTGGACGAGTTCGTTGAACTTCAGCTTATTCTTCTTGTTTTCAAAGGCTTGTTTCGATGTGGTGATGTACGTATCGTAGCCGAGATCGACCCTATAAGCGATGTAGCGCTTGAGCACCTCCGAAATCTTGAACTTTGTCCCCTCCTTCCCCGTCGAGAACATGCGGAGTGTACCCCATTTCTTGTAGACCTTCAGATGATTGATCATCTGCTTTACCTTGGTGGTTCGTTCCTTGTCTGTAAAATGTCTCTCGTTGATCTTGTAAAGCCCCACCATCAACCTCGATGCCGTCTTCTGATCCTCCCAAAGGCTCCTGAAGGTTTTTTCGTCATACGCCAGCCGTGAGAGAAATGCATTCGTCTCATCTCTCTGATCGTCATACAGTACCAGATAATCCAATATGTCATCCCTGAACTTGCTGGTTGAATAGAATCCCAGGATGTCATCGGAAAGCGCCTTGTCTCTTATTACGGCTTCCGTCATTTTGGAGAGGAGATCGAAGAGACTTATCGCCCTCTTAGCCGTCCGGCTGTACACGCCTTCCAGTTTGGATATTATCTTCAGCGACAGGTTGTATGGATTGATCTCACTGTTCAAAAGGGAGTTCTTTATGCCGAGGGCGAAAAAGGGTGTCGTGCTCCCCATTAAAAGGTACTCAATCCTCTTGAGATCGTAAGAGAGCTGTTTCCTCCTGAATTTGTTAAATATATCCTCGATAATGCTGAGGATCAAAGCGTAGAAAAAGATGCTTATCGAGCGCTCGAGCTTCTCATAAGATATTCCCTTTATGCTTACCTTTTTTATGATCTCCTTCTTTTCGGTTAAGAATTTCGATAGCGCAAGGTGGGTGAGAAAGGCCGTCTTTTCATTCCCGCCGAACCTTATCTCCTCTTCGATCGCCTTTCTGTAAATTCTCGTTAGCTCGTTAATAAGCTTTCTCCCTGATAGCTTTGGAGAAAGCCAGCTTACGATAATCCCCGCATCCATGAGGGAATCCGAAATGAGAGTGACAAGTGCGGAGTTATATTCGATCTTGGTGGTGAAATCTCCTCCGAGCCTGTACCCTTTTGGGGGGAGCTTGACCTTTTCATCCAACACCGATATCATCATGCCGCCGCGGCTGTCGTAGATAATCGGGGGCTCGATACGTCCCTTTATAAGGGAGAGAAGCTCCTCCAGGGCCTCTTCAATTATCTCTTCACTCTCACCCCCGAATATAAACGGAATTCGTATATTTATCTCCGTCTCCCCGAGGCAAAAGCGCAGATCGCTCTTCTTGAGCATCCAAAAATCTTTATTTCTGATTCCAATGCCCTGGGTGTAGTCGAGAATACTATCGAGAAGTGTTATCCTTCTGTCAAATAAATCTTCTCTGAAATATGATCCCATGATAAGGAGTGAATTCCTAAAGACCCCTTGTATATTCGGGGCGAAGAAGATCTATCCTCTCTTCGTCGAGGATATTGCGAATCAAAGATATTGCTTCATCTTTTTGATCGGGAAGATTTACCCTTAACGGAAGGTAGTTCGATGCGTGGTTTGATGTAAAGAGACAGCTGTTTACGTTTATGCTTTTGAGGATAAGATAGAGCTCTTCCAGAAAACCCATCTGGTCCGGAAGGACAAATGTGCCTTTCTGCAAATCTTCATACAGTGGGGTGCCGGGAACGATCATCAGGGTCAATGCGCCTACAAAATCGGGGTTCATTTCCGAGAGGATCTTCCCCGTCTCGAGGGCGTGACGCTTGGAGCCGTTCTTCCCCCCCAATCCCATAAGGACGGTCACCGACAGGAGGATTCCGGCCTCCCTGACCCTTCTCGCCGCTTCAACGGCATCCTCCGGCCCCGTCCCCTTCTTCACCTTTTTTAAAATTTCGCCGTCACCGCTTTCAAGACCCATGTAGATTATCCCCAGCCCTTTCTCCTTTAGGGCCTTCAATTCTTCAGGGGTCTTTCTCAATATGCTTTTGACGTTTCCGTATATCCCGATCCTGTCGATCCCGTATATAAACTCATTTATGCTGTCGAAAATCGGACCTAAAGTCTTCTGGGGGATTATGAGCGCGTCGCCGTCGGCCAAAAATATCCTCCTTATCCTCCCGCACCCCATGACCTCTTTCAGGTCGGCCCTGATGGATTCAAGTGGCCTGATCTTGAATTTCTTTTTTTTGTATGTCGGACAAAAAGTGCACTTGTTGTGAGAGCAGCCCAATGTAACCTGGAGGATCAGACTTCCCGCCTCGCTTGGCGGGCGGATTACAATACCTTCATATCTCATGTTGCCCTGTTTAAAGAAATAGCCTTAAAAAGTTGCCTCCGCATCTCCACTTTGCCCATCTCCATTTCGATATACCACAGCGATCCTGCTTTGTGCTATTTGTCGAGTTTGAAAACGAAAAATCAAATCACAATGCATTTGTAATTTTATATCTCGTGGTACTTCTCTCCCAAACAGCCTTTAAGCGTCACTTCCCCATCTCAACTTTCAAAACACCATCGCTACTCTTATTCAATATTACTATTTATATCTCGTGGTACCTCGCCCCCAAACAGCCTTTAAGCGTTATCTCCCTATCTTCACTTAATTCAACGGCCATCTCTCCATTTCAGCCTCAATACACCAACGCCGCTCTTCTTCCAATACTATTCACTCCGAGGCGGAAATAAAACAAGTTACAATCCCTTATCTTCACCCTCAGGCAGCGTTTTCTTTTCCCCTTTGATATTTTTCAAAAAAGACCCCTTCTTCTTTGCTTCCTTCTTCCCCTTGTCAGATTTCTCTTCATCGGTGATCTTGGCGCCTTCTTCCGTTTTTCCGGCTTTGGTCTTTTCCGGTTCCCTTTCGCCCTTTTTAAGGATATTAAGCTCCGATTTCATCTTTTTATTTTCCTTGTTCAGCCCCCTTATTCTTTGTCTCAACGATATATCCTCGAATATTCCCACAAGGGACATCAGGAGTATCAAGACAAACGCCTCAATAAACACGAGCAGGAAGAGGGGTATCTCAAACTCCCTTTCGTATCCTATCTCTCTGGGAGCCTTTTCCGTCTCCGTTACGACCACAGATTCGGGGGCCGTTACCTCATCCGATGGAATGAATTCAACTCCGGCTTCTGTGCCCGTCGGAACTTCGCCATTAGGGGTGGCCGCTTCGGTTCCGGCCTTCTCTTTTATCTCCTTTTCCTTATTTACTTCCTCTTTGGCCTCAGTCCCCATCATGAAAGTGGTCTTATAGCCCAAGACGAAGTTCACCATCCCCTGATTCCTCACCGCAAAGAGCACGAGGATCATTACAATCGCCGTAAACAGGATTATTTTAATATATTTCATGGCTTCTCCTTATCTAAAAAGTTTATTATTTCGCCCTTAAGGGTATCGTAAGTCGATAGTATATGCTCCGAGATCACCTTGACCTCCCCCAGAACCGGCATGAAGTTTGTGTCTCCCTCCCATCGCGGCACGACATGAACATGAATATGATCGTCCACCCCGGCCCCGGCCACCTTTCCTAGGTTCATCCCAATGTTGAATCCGCTGGGATTCATCGTTCTGGATATCGCTTCCGTCGAGACCTTCACAAGGGAAAATATCTCGAGCAGTTCCTCTCTTTTCAGCTTTAGAATATCGCCAATGTGACGATACGGGGTAACCATCAGGTGGCCGTTGTTGTAGGGATAACGATTCATTATAATGAAAGAGTGATCACCCCTAGCAAGAATCAGGTTTTCCCTGTCTCTCTCCTCCTTCAGTCTGTTACAAAAGATACAGCCCTTCTCCCTGCTCCCCTCACCCTTAATGTATTCTATCCTCCAAGGCGCCCAGAGGTTCTCTCTTTTTTCGCCGTTCAAATCGAAACTATCTCCCCTTCTATTCCGCTGTCCACTGTCAGATAACCTATGGTGTTGTCCCTCGAAAACCTCCTGTCAAACGGGGCCCCTGGATTAAAGAGGAGCACGCCGCCTTCCCTTCTGTTCATCGCCGTGTGGCTGTGTCCGAACACCACGCAGTCAACCGAATCTACGGAAAACTCTGCGGCGACCCTCGACGGCAAATCGCTCGGCGAACCCCATCCGTGAATAATCCCTATCCTCACCCCATCGAAATTCTCCACCCTTTTCTTAGGCAATTCATCCTGTATCACGCCCCGATCCATATTGCCGGATACACCGTAGAAATTGAGCTCGGCGTAATTGTACAAATATTCTGCAACGGATACGTCGATAAAGTCCCCTGCGTGGATTATTACATCCACATCGGAAAAGTGGATTTTTACGAAATCCTTGAAATCATCCCCAACGGATGAAATGTGCGTATCGGATATCACACCGATCCTCATCGCCCATCTCCAAGTCCCGTTTGAAAAAAACCGCTTTACTTCGATGTCAGAAATCTTTACACATACAACGTAATTATATAGTATTTTCTCTTGAAATCAAGAAAAAGTCAGAAGGCGCTAATCTTTTTTAACCAAGTGAATTTCATAGAATAATAGAATATTAGACGCCCTTTTTCAAGTCGAAAAACAATTGACTGAAATTTTTAATGTGTTACCATTCTGACATGGATGAGCGCGACAAATACCAAAACGGCGGGGAAATATCAGATATAATAAGGGACATCCTCAAGAACAGGGGATGGGGAGCCAAGGTAGAGGAGCACAAAGTATTTTCCGTGTGGGGCGAGGTGGTTGGAGACAGGGTCGCAAAGAACTCGGCCCCAAAGCAGATCAACCGCGGGGCGCTTGTTGTGATCACAAAAAATCCGACATGGACTCAGCAGCTCACGATGATGAAGGAAAAGATAATCAAAAAACTCAACAAGAGGCTCGGTGACGACATCGTTAAAGAGATCAGATTCATCCAGGGGGAGATACCGGTGGAATTGGAGACCCTGCCCCACGTGCCGAAGGACAAAAAAACCGTCCCTCCTTCAAAAACAGCTATGAAAAGGCTTAAAAAGCTTACCGAAGATATTGAAGACGAGGAGCTGAAGGAGTTTATCGGCTCTGTTCTTAAAAAGGCTCTCTCTCAGCTGGACAATGAGTAAGTCGAATAAGTAGAACGATCCCCTTTCCCTCCCTTCAATCTCCGCCTCACTTTTTCCCTCAATCTTAGCTCCTCTCTCCCCTCAAATCTCCGCTCATTTTTTCCTCCGATCTACACCCCCTCATGTATCGCCTGCTCGATGTTCTATCGGCGTTTCTGACTTGCCGCCGGTCCACTTAAGGCATCTCCTACGCCGTCCAAACCTTGTCCCGATTTCACAATGCCCAACATACGACGCATGAAACACTCCTTTTTAATCCCCGTCCCTCTCCTTTTTGTCAAGGTGTTATTACATCCTGACAGGAGTCTCGATGCTCTCCCTCTATTCATCTATCGCCCTCGAATTTTTTCCCAGACCGGAGTTAGAAAAACATTTTACCCTTGACCCAGTCCACCCGTTGTTACGATGAACAGCCCTCCTAACACGTTTTAATAATCTCCCCTGCCCTTCTTATAAAAAACCACTCCCAAGCTTAATGTAATCAGACCGTCACCTCAAAAATCCAGTCGAGATACTCCTTGAGCGCATTTGTTACGGGCAGGGCTATTATCTCCGGGACGGAGTAGCTATGAAGCTCCTTGACCCTTCCCCTTACCCTTTCAAATAGCGCCTCTCGGGTCTTGATGATCAGAAGGATCTCCTCCTCCTTCTCGAGCTTCTCCTCCCAGATGTAAATCGACCTTATCTTCGGGACTATGCTGACACACGCGGTAAGCCTATCCTGGACAAGTGCCATGGCGATATTTTCCGCTTCAATCTCGCTTCCCGCCGTCACAAAAATCACCAGAGCCGATGATTCACTGTCCATCATATCCCCCATTTTTTCTATTAAATGCGTAATACGGGTCATACCCTTTTGACATACCGACTGCGCCGAGGGATTTAGGCGGTCAGCCGACTTATCTTCTCTTCCCAAAGCCCCATCTCTTTTAATGCCCTCTTAACCATGTATCTCTTCCTGTCCTTTTTCCTAACCCCCGCCGGGGGCGACGGGAAAAGGCCGAAATTTATATTCATCGGCTGAAAGTCCCTGTTTCTCTTGTCGGTGATATAAGAAACGAGGGAGCCCAGGGCCGTGTCTCTGGGGGGAATCATCAAGCCCTCGTTCAGGGCAAGAAGCGCGGCGTTGATGCCCGACAGGATTCCCATCGCCGCAGACTCCACGTATCCCTCGACACCCACCAGTTGGCCCGATATGAAGAGACCGGGCCTCCTCTTCAGCTCAAGGGTCGGAAAGAGGAGCCGAGGAGATGAAATGAACGTGTTTCTGTGGACGCTTCCGTAACGGGCGAACTGGGCGTTTTCAAGGCCCGGTATCATCCTGAACACCCTGTCCTGCTCTCCCTGCTTGAGCCTTGTCTGGAAGCCGACTATATTGTAAAGCGTCCCCTCTTTGTTCTCCTGCCTCAACTGGACGACCGCAAAGGGACGCTCTCCCGTCTTCGGGTCTTCGAGCCCGACCGGCTTCATTGGACCGAAGGCTAGGGTGTTGTCCCCCCTTCTCACCATCACCTCAATGGGGAGACACCCCTCGAATATTTTTTTGTCCTCGAAGGAGTGGGGGGTCACCTCGTCGGCCTTCTTTATCTCCCTTACTAATCCGTAGTATTCCTCTTCGCTCATCGGAAGATTAATGTAGTCATCGCCCCCCTTTCCGTACCGGGAGCCGCGAAAGGCCGCATTCATATTTATGCTCTCGGTAAATATGATCGGGGAGATGGCGTCGTAGAAAAAAAGTTTGTCGCTCCCCGTCAGCCCCATTATCTCCTCCGTGAGACCCTCCGTTGTCAGGGGACCAGTGGCCACAACTGTGGGCACGTCGAATTCGAGCTTTCCCACCTCTTCGGTCACTATCTCGATATTAGGCTCCGATTTCAATTTATCGGTGATATATTCCGAGAACCTCTGCCTGTCGACGGCCAGGGCCGAGCCCGCCGGCACCCTCGTCTTTTCGGCGGCTGAGATGATGATGGAGTCCAGGATCGTCATCTCCTTTTTCAGGAGACCGGACGCGTTCTCCTCCGATTCCGATCTCAGGGAGTTGCTGCAGACAAGCTCCGCAAGTCCTCCGCTCTTGTGGGCTGGGGAGAATTTCTTTGGCTTCATCTCGTAGAGGGTGACCTTTACCCCCATCTTCGAGGCCTTCCAGGCGGCCTCCGACCCCGCAAGGCCACCCCCTATTACTACTATCTCAGGCACTTTTCCTCTTTTCTAACCTCTCAAGGTCCTTTAACCCTATCTCTTCCGAGTGGTCACAATTATCCTTTATACACTCCAGTCTTTTCGTGCCGTCCTTATCCGTCTTGAGGACGACGAATGGCGCACCGCATTTGGGGCACGGTTCCGGATACGGGCGCTCCCTTATGGTGTAGTTGCACTTGGGAAACCTCGAGCACCCGTAAAATACCATCCCCTTGCTCCTCTTTGTCTTTCCCTCCCTCTCCACGAGCGTCCCCTTGCCGCACTCCGGACAGGTTACTTCCGTGTCGAAAGGAGCCTTAATCGGCTTGTTGAATTTGCATTCGGGATATCCCGTACAGCCGAGGAAGTACCCGTACTTGCTCTTCTTTACCTGCATCGGCTTTCCGCACTTTTCGCAAATCTCATCCGTCTCCGGGACCTCCTCCTCCCTACCCTCAAGGGGGGCGACGTACCGGCAGTCGGGATAACCGCTGCAGGCGTAGAATCTCCCGAACTTGCCCAGCTTTATCAATACCGGCTTTCCGCACTCCGGACAAGTTTTGTCCGTCTTCTGATTGTAAACGTCCTCCTTTCTCACCTCTCTATCCTTGACATCGAGGAGCTCGTTGAACGGCCCCCAGAAATCTTTTATCATCGGGAGCCACTCCATCTTCCCCCCGGCTATGTTATCGAGGTCTTCTTCCATATGGGCGGTAAACTCGTAGTCGACATACCTGTTGAAATGGTTTACCAGAAGATCGCTCACTATCATCCCGACATCTTCGGGGAAAAAACGCCTGTCGACTATCCTCACGTATTTTCTCGTTTTGAGCGTGTTTATTATCCCGGCGTAAGTGGAGGGCCTTCCTATCCCATGCTCTTCGAGGGCCCTTATGAGAGATGCCTCGTTGTATCTCGGCGGCGGTGCCGTGTAGTGCTGTTCTGGGACAAATCCTATGGTTGAGAGGGGCTCTCCCCCCTTATACTTTTTGAGATTTTCCCCTATGGCTGCCGCCTCGTCGTCCTTCGCCACCGGATAGACCTTGGAAAACCCTGGGAACTTCACGGTGGAACCGGTCGTCCTGAAAAGATCCCCCCTCTCCGATACAATGTCCACCGATATGGAGTCCAAAATCATATCTGTCATCTGAGAGGCCAGTGCCCTCTTCCAGATAAGGTCATAGAGCCTGTACTCTTCCCTCGTGAGGAATTTCTTTAGAGACTTCGGTTCTCTCTTGAACGACGTTGGACGAATAGCCTCGTGGGCCTCCTGGGCGCCCCTGACCTTTTTTGCAAAGCGCCTCGGCGACTTCAGCGAGTATGTGTCGCCAAATGTGCCCTCGATAACCTCCTTCGCCTCTGCAAGTGCGGACTCGGCGATGTTGTTGCTGTCTGTCCTCATGTACGTTATCAGGCCGACCAGCTCTCCATTTACCTCCTTACCCGTGTAGAGCTTCTGGGCCACATCCATGGTCCTCTTTGCCGTAAAGCCGAGCTTGTTCGACGCGTCCTGCTGAAGCGTGCTGGTAATATACGGGGGGTAAGGGGACCTCTTGGTGTCCCTCCTCCTTATCTCGCCCACCGAAAACTTCAGGCCCGTCATGTCGTCGATTATCTCGACCGCCTTCTTCTCGCTCGCTATGTCGAACTTGTCCAGCTTCTCGCCCTTCACCGAGATCAGGTTTGCCGAAAACGGATCGTACCTGCCCTCATCGGTAAAAATGCCCGTGATCGTCCAGAACTCCTCGGGATCGAACGCCTCGATCTCTTTTTCACGCTCACAGATCATCCTCAGGGCAACCGACTGTACCCTACCCGCCGAAAGCCCGAACTTGACCTTCTTCCAGAGGAATGGGCTAAGGTTGAAGCCGACAAGATAGTCAAGTATCTCCCTTGCCCTCTGGGCGTTGACGAGATCCTTGGATATCTTCTCCGGATTTTTCACCGCATCACTGATGGCGCTCTGGGTGATTTCCGAAAACCTTATCCTGTGCACGGTCACCTTCCCGTTGCCGTTGTCGATTCCCAAAACGACCGTGAGATGCCATGCTATCGCCTCTCCTTCCCTGTCGAGGTCTGTGGCGAGGTATATTTCGTCAACCCCCTTTTTTATCTCAGCCTCAATTATGTCGATGTACTTCTGTTTGTTCTCGATAACGGCGTACTTCGGCTCGAAGTCTTTCTCGATGTCTACCGATCCCTTCTTGCTGGGGATCGAGCGGACGTGTCCGTAGGACGCCAGGACCTTGAATCCACCGCCGAGGAACTTCTCTATCGTTTTTGCCTTTGCGGGAGACTCAACTATAACCAGTGCATTTGTCATTTAACCAACCAAAAATCAATTTAGAACAAAGTTTTTCCCTGGAATCTGTTTTACAAAACCCCTCATCTCCAATTCCAGGAGTATTCTCAGGACAATCTCACTTTTAAAGCCCGTCTCGTCGATCAGGGTGTCTATGTGAGCGGGCTCCAATCCCAAACAGGTCAGCACCCTCCTTTCCTCTTCCGTGAACGACTCGCCGCTTGTCGACCAATCTTTTTGCTGGGCCGCGTCGATTCTAAACCTTTCCCCGAATATGAACCTCAACTCATCTATTATCTCTTCGGCGCTCTCAACCAGCTTTGCCCCCTTCTTTATCAGGTTGTTCGTCCCCTTGGACCTTACAGAGTTGATATTTCCGGGGATTGCGAAGACCTCCCGGTTTTGATCGATGGCGAGCTCTGCCGTAATCAGCGCCCCGCTCGTCTCCGAGGCCTCGATTATCACCACCCCTACCGAAAGCCCGCTTATTATCCTGTTCCTCCTTGGGAAGTTGCCCGGCTCGGGATGTGTCCCCAGTGGAAATTCCGTTATGACTACACCCCTTTCTACTATCTCGTTGTAAAGCCCCTTTCCCTCCGGTGGATAGACGACATCGATCCCGGAGCCCAATACCGCTATCGTCCTCCCGCCTGCGTTCAACGCCGCTGTGTGGGCCTTCGAGTCTATCCCCCTGGCCATCCCGCTTACCACGGTTATTCCCCTTTGGGCGAGGCCGGCCGCAATATTTTCGGCGGTCAGGTATCCGTAGGTGCTGGCCCTCCGGGAGCCGACGACCGCAACGGAGAGTTCGTCCTCTTCCGCAAAGGAGCCCTTTATATACAAGATCGACGGGGCGTCGTAGATATTCTTGAGCCTTTTGGGATACTCTTTGTCTTCTATGGAAATGATTCTCGCCCTCTTGTCTTCGACGGCCTTAATCTTTTCCCTTACCGACTCCCAGTCATCGAAGGAGGTTATGGCCTTTATCTTTGCTTCAAAAACCCCCTCTATCTCGCCCAGACTCTTTCGCCCCGCTTTAAATACCTCCCGGGCGCTTCCGAAATGCTCCACAAGTCTCTTGAAGGTGATGTTGCCTATGCCGCTCAATTGAGAGAGCGCCAGGGAATATACGGAAGTGTCGTTCATGAATGAAAATATATAAAAAATATTTATTCATGTCAAGATAAAAAACGGCGCCGAGGAGCCCCGACGCCGCAAAGCTCTGTTTAAGGACGGTGGATTTACTCGATTTGAAGTCTTACCATATCCCCGAGGTGAATGACGTCGTTAGCGCTGTTTATAACGGCCGTTGATGTGTATTCACCCACATTGATCACGACTACTCGCCCTATTATATCCGGTGGATAAACTACGCTTCGGCTGTCCTCATCACCGCCTTTCTGCAACATCTTTTCATATTCCTCGGCCGTCAGCTTCCTTGTATTGTATTTCTCGTTAAGTCTCAAAACATCAAAAATATTTCCAATCCTAACCCCGTCCGCATAACCCCTGTCCAAATAGACAACGTCATCATCGGACAGAAGAGATTCTTCCAATATGTCCCTTGAGGTCATAACGGAATACACGATATAGCCCACAACTGGAAATTCCCCCTTGACGATTCTCACCTTTTCATCGGTTTGTTCATAGGGAATAATCCTGTCATCCTCCTTGATAATGTCGCTTGCCGTCACTATTATTGCAGAGGCCGTATCTTCCCCGAGGGAGGTAACCTCCAGATCGCCGACTACGCTAATAGCATAGCCGATTTTTTTACCCGTTACGGGGTGTTTTACCTTTTCAAGAATCCTGAAAATCGAAAACCTGTCGTTCGGCTTCAATTTTACCATCTTGTCCTTCGGCAACCTTATAAATACTATGTTGTCATCGGTTATCATCTTTCTGTTGTGACGGGAACGGTAAATGTACCCGGAGTCCTCGAGGTCTTTTTCTGATAAAAAGCCGGATATTTTCACCTTAGGTATGGTATAGTAATCGGAAGGCTTTAAGGTGAATTTCTCCTTCGGCTTTTCCGTAACCGTAGTCATTGCCGGCGGGGCAATCTCCGGTGTCGTCAAGGTCTCTTCGGATATTCCTCCGTCCACGGTCTCCGTTTCCGGTGTGGGCGTGGATGGTGCCTCTGTTGGCTTTATTTCTTCCTCTTTCGCTTTGCTCAGGATTATCTTTTGGCCGACCGTCAACTTGTTAGGGTCTTTGATCTGAGGATTCAGTTCCCATAAGTCCCGCCACTTTGACGCGCTGCCGAGATAGGACTGGGCTATGCTCGAAAGGGTGTCCCCGGCCTTAACCGTATAGACGTTTTCATTGTCCGTCGTCTCCGGTGTTGTTGCCTCATCCTGTGCAAATATGAAAATCGCCGGGAGAAACACGAGAATTGCCAATATAAGAATCAGCCTTTTATTCATAGCTTTACTCATCATTTTTATCCATAAAATTCATCTTAAAACAAATATCATTTAAGCTCCAAAAGCCTCTTCCTGGCGAGATCCGCTGAAGAGCTGTCAGGATATTTTGAGACCAGATCGCTCAATACCTCCTTGGCCCTCTCCTTGTCCCCCAGTTCAACGTAAGAATAGCCCATCTTGAGGAGGGCATCCGGTGTCTTTCCCGATTCGGGAAATCTTTCCTTGACTATGGTGAAATTCTCGAGGGCAAGTTCATATTTTTTAAGCGAGTAATAGCATTCCCCAATCCAATAATATGCGTTGTCGGTCAGCTCGTGTTTCGGGTAACTGCCTACGAAGTCGATGAAGAGGGGCAAGGCCTTCTCCGCATTTCTGTTCAGTATCTCCTTTAGGGCTCTGTCATAGAGCCCCTGGGGATCCCCTCCTTTCGGCAGATCCGTCTCTGAACTCCCGTTCCCGCCGCCCTTTGGCGTCTCATACGTACCCGGTGAAGCGGCGTCATCGTCTCCCGTGATCTTCTCCTCGCTTATCTTCTCCCCTTCGCCTTCCGAGCCTTTTATATTCAGTCCCTTTTCGTACTCCTTCAGCCTTTCGTCAAGCTTTGAGAGCTGGAGGGTTATCTCATCCACCTTCCGCTCCAGATCAACCACCGCCCTCTCAAGCTCCCTGATGTTTCTTGACCTGTCCGTATTGGCACCGCCCGCTGAAAGCTCACAGCCAAAAAGCGACGCCAAAATGAGGAAACCTGAGACTAAACTTACGAAAAACCTAAATCCAATATCTTTACGTGCTCTACATGCCGAAGAACAAAGACTTTCTCCCATACTCTTCTCCCCCCTGTATTATAAATACCCGATTTTGCCGCCTTTGTCAAGAATTTAGGAAAGCGATTTCTATTTGTTTTGTCGCATTATTTGTGTTATACATTGATAAAAGAGTGCTTTTTAGATGAAACAATGACACGCTTTTATCTGTCATAATAGAAAAATATGGAGGGATATCAAAATGAAAAACAATAGATTAAATATCTTACTTGTCTCCATCTTAGTTTTGGCCTTTGCGGCCTTCTCGTGCGGAAAGTCGGAGGAAGCACGCTTTCCCGGCATGGGGGGTAAAACTAAGGAATTGGTCATGGAATACGAACTTGCCGAAGAGCCGGCCGAGGCGCCGCCTGCACCCGGCGAAACCGTTACAACCCCCGAAACCGAAGTCCCAAATGTAATAAAGAGGAAGATAATAAAGAGCGCCCAGATAACGATAAAGACAAAAAACTTCCTCAAGTCCTTCGACACCCTTCAGGACATGGTGAAGTCAGAGAAGGGATTTATCGCCGACTCTTCGTCATACAAGTCGGACCTCGGCAACATGAGCGGTGAAATAACGATTCGCGTCCCCCCCGATAATTTTGAGAGCCTCATAAAAAAAATCGAGACACTGGGCGATATCGAGTCCAAGAAGATCACGGGAGAGGACATTACAAAGACGTACTACGATCTGGAGTTGAGGCTCAAGACCAAAGAGGAGATGCAGAGGAGGCTTCTGGATCTCCTGGCCAAGCGGACTACCAACGTCAAGGATCTTCTGGAGGTGGAGAGGGAGCTCGGTAGAATCCTTGAAGAAATCGAGAGCATCAAGGGGACCCTTCGCTACTATGACAATCTGCTGGGCATGTCCACGATAACCTTGAACCTCGCCGAGCCCTCGCCTATCGGTCCGTCAAAGAGCGCATGGACGCCCCTCAAAAACTCGATCAGAGACTCCCTCGAGGCCTTTTCTTATTCAATCAGGGCGCTGATGATCTTCATCTTTGCCGTTTTGCCCTGGCTTCTGCTTTTCCTGATATTCATAGTGGCCCTCTGGAAGAGTCTAAAATACTTAAGAAGAGACAAAGGCAAGGTCAAAGCTTCAAAGAAATAACATAATGCTTTTTCACTCAAGGATTTGGGGGGACCAACCGTTCCCCCAAATCCCCCCTCTTTTTATGATGGACATAATTCCCCTCAAAAATCTAATTCCGGAATACGACCGATTCCACGATTTCGTGCTCTCGTCCGGGTGCGACGTCTACCTCGTGGGGGGCGCAATCCGGGACTATCTGATCGGCTTGAAATCATCTGGCCAAATCAAGGATTTCGATTTCATCGTATTCGGCGACTCTCAAAAATTTGCAAAGAGGTGGGCGACGGAACTCCCGGGTACCCTCGTCGTCCTCGACGAAGAGGAGAGGATCTATCGTGTCGTTAGGGGGAAGGCCGTCTTCGACTTCTCCTCCCCCAAGGGAGATAATCATATATCGGACGCCGAGGCGAGGGACTTTACCATCAACACATTAAGGGTCGACATAATAGAAAAGAACACTATCCTCGACCCCACGAATACCGGCAGAAACGATATCGAAAAGGGAATAATCAGAACGGCACATGAAGATACGTTTAAAGACGATCCCCTGAGGCTCGTCAGGGCCTTCAGGTTCATGGCGACCTTACCTGGATTTAAAATCGAGGAGGAGACTCTTAACAGGATCGGGCGTTATAAGGGGCTTATAAAAAACTCCGCAAAGGAGAGGCTGGGGGAGGAGTTTGTAAAGCTCTTTTTGGGCAGCTATTCTTACTCATCGATTGTGCTGATGGATCAATCGAGGCTTTTGGGCGTTATATTCCCCGAAGTAGAAACCATGAGGGGGGTAAGCCAGAACCGCTATCATTCGGAGGATGTCTGGGGCCACTCTCTCCTATGCCTAAAGGAGGCCGAGTCCATCGTCGAAAGACCGGAGGCCCAATTCCCGGAGAGGGGCGATTTTCTACGCGACTATCTAAATGCGTCCGTCAGCGGCGGATGGACCAGGTCTTCCCTAATCAAGTTCACGGCCCTCTTCCACGATGCAGGAAAACCCGAAACCAAGGGTGAAAAAACAAACAGATCAGAAGTCAACGGCATGGGGGAAAAGGACGCCACATTCTACGGCCACGAGAACAGGGGGGCAAACATCTTCAAAAACATCGCAAAAAGGATAATCCTCGGAAGAAAGGTTGCAAAGATGGGAACAGACCTCATAAAAAACCACATGCGCCTTCTCTCCCTCGCGTCCGCCGAAAAGGTGAGCGAAAGGGGGATCGGGAGGCTTCTGAGAGACGTGGGGAAGGATATCCCCGGGCTTCTGATCCTGGGCCTCGCCGACACGCTGGCGGGGAAAATGGATACATTCAACAATGATAGGCTCAAAAGAAACAGGGAGCTCATAGAGAACATTTTCAGCGCCTTTGACAGAGTGTATAATGGTGGAAGGCCCATACTTCCCCTGATTTCCGGCAGGGAGATCATGGCCCTGACCGGGATCGAGGAGGGTATCAAGGTTGGAAAATTAAAGTCCGAGATCCTCCTTTCCCAGACCACGGGAACAATAAGGACGAAAGAGGAAGCCATATGCCTCTTAAGCGACTTGATGGAAAAGAGAAACAAAACGAAGTAAACCCGACGACTTGGATCGGAATCGCCCTCTCCGCCTCCGCTTTTCTAAAACGGCTTAAGCTGTTTGCCTCTCTCCTCCTGATCGCGTCGTTTTTTCTCCCCTGGGCGTCTCAGGTGAGGGGCTGCAGCGACGGCGCCGTCATAAGCGAGAGCATATCCGGCCTTTCGCTTGTTGTCGAAAATGAGGCGACGGAGGCGTTAACGGCACCTATAATCGGGGTTGTGATTTTTATCTTGGCCGTTTTCATCGTGGGGAAGAGACGCCCGTTGCTTCGTTCCATCACCTCCCTTGCGGAGGCGCTGTCGACCTTTATCTCCACGGTCTACATCGATCTCGGGATATTCTTCCTGACCAACTACCGCGAGCGCTACGGCTTCTATATCGCATTGGTCTCGCTATTTTCTATGTCTGCGGCATCCCTGACCGAGGTTGTGACTCATTTCCCCCTGTTGAAAAGGAAAGGGAGAACGGTCATCGTGATCATACTCTCTTTTCTTATCCTCTCCCTCATAATATCGAGTCTCTTCAAAAATGGTTGATTTCGATTTGCACATTTTCCACCTCGCCTTGAGCGGACAATCAGACCAATTATTAGGAATTGTAAAAAAGTCCATTTTTCATTTGACATCAACAGAGACAAAAGATATTCTAATACTATAAAGACCATAGACTATGGACAAGGTCTACGGATTAGTAGGGATTTTTAAGGCACTTCCTCTTTAAATCCTTGCAATTATTTTTTTAAAGGAGAACTCATATTATGAGCATAACTATTTACGAAACACCTATATTAAATTCCATACTCAGGCGAATCTCTCTGTTCATCTTAAATCTCTTCGGCTGGCAGCTCGAAGGGGAAGTTCCCAATATTCCTAAATTTGTGGCAATCGCAACCCACACCTCTAACTGGGATTTCCCCATCGCCATTCTCGTCGCCTTTGCTTTTAAGAAAAAAATGTCGATACTGGCAAAGAAAAGCCTCTTCAAAGGCCCCTTCGGCCCGTTTTTCAAGTGGATGGGGTGCATCCCGATCAACAGGTCCCAGTCGTCAAACGTTGTAGATTATTTAGTAAAAGTCTTCAACGAGAAAAGGGAGATGATCCTGGTGCTTGCGCCTGAGGGAACGAGAAAGAAGGTTGAGAAGTGGAAATCGGGATTCTACCACATCGCCATGGGCGTCAAGATACCCATCCTTCTCACCTTCGTAGATTATCTCAAAAAGGCCGCAGGGATTGGCCCATTGATATTCCCCACCGGCAACTACGAAGCGGATCTGAAGAGGATATTGGCCTTTTACTCCAACATCACCGGGAAGTATCCAGATCAGACTTGATTGTGTTTGTTAAAATATCGAAAACAGAATACTATACGATATATCTCTTCTGAACAGAAAAAATTATCCACTTAAACTGTATTCGATAATTAAGGTTTTGTAGTGTATTTATTGGATTGAAAATCAAGTCTGTCTTATCGGTTAAATGTCAAAGGTTAAACTTACCGCGGCTAAATGTCCCAATTGCGGCGGCACACTGAAGATCGAGAAAGGGAGCGAAAACGCCCTCTGTAAATATTGCGGGAGCACCGTCCTAATCGATGAGGTAACAAAAAAGTCTTCAACCGCTGAAAAGCCCGTCAAGGTTATATTCGATTTCAGGAGATTTTATAAGGTTTTCGGGAGCTTCGGCTGTGTTATTACGCTGATCTTCCTCTTTGCCTTTATAGCAATGCTCACCTTTATGGGTTTTATCGGGGTTTTCTCAGGATTTTTGGCTCATATACTCAGCAGATTCGGTATTTGAAGGTGCCATCTTGTGAAACTATTCTCGTAACTTAAGATTTGATATTTAGATGCCGGGAAATATTGGAAGGGTTATAGCGTTTTTAATCATTTGTATCATAATTTGCACAAGTACAACATCGCCATTGACCCATGAACACCGGATAGAGTCTGCAATCTTATATAATATTGTGGACATGCAAGCGGATTATCAGAAGGCCTTCTAAACCAAACGAAGTCGGCCTTTTATAACTAATTCATTTCTCTGATCTACAATGCTCTCCCTTTTTACACCAATGAAACTGAATTGAATCAAAAGGGGCTTATGAAACTAAGGGGGGCGACCTGTCTTACCGTTGAAGATTTTCGCCCCCCTAACTTTTTATTGCAACATGCAAACGCGGCAAGCCCGACCCCCGGCCAAGAAATTATTTCCACCTACCCTTTACCCTACTTCCCACTGCCCCCATCCATTTGCGACTAAAGTCGAAGTTGAAAAAACAGGGAAAAAAGTCTTTCTCCCCCACTCCCCCACATCCTCCCTCCCCTCTCTCATTTTCGACCAACGCCCAAACTCAAATAAAAAAGGCTGAAAAGTATTTCCGTTCTGTCACCCCCCCTCCCCCGACCCTAAACGGGAAAGCCGTCTTTTCACATAGTCTAACCGAAGTATTTCTCCCTGTTTGTGAGGACGTAGTCCGCCGTCCTGTGGGCCATCGCCATTACGGCCACCATGTTGTGGGAGGACGAAGTCGACGGGCAGACCGAGGCGTCAACTACAAAGAGGTTCTTCACGTCGTGACTCTCCATGTAGTTGTTAACGACGCTCTTTTTCGGATCGGGGCCCATCCTGCAGGTGCCCTGGATGTGAAACGCCATGATCGCCTGACCGCACGGCTCTATCCCCCTCTCTTCTATTACATTTAGCTGCGACTCGTCGTCCAGCATCGCCGGCACCTCGTAGAAGAGCCTCACCTTCTCGGCTCCAGCGGCGAACATGATCTTCGCGCCCTGTTTCATTCCCTCCATCATCCTTTTTTTCGTGTCTTCCCGCATCTTGTAGTGAACGACCGGCCTCTTGTATTTGTTGAGCTTGACCTCGCCGCTCGGCTCCTCCGGAACAAGGACCATCGCAGCGGCGAGGTTGTTATATTTGGTCAACAGCTCCTTTGTCTCCATGCCGAAGCCGCCCATAAGGCTCGACGATATTCCGGGCATCCCGAAGATACCCTCGACGCGAAAGCCGGTAAGCCCCCTCACCTCGTCCACCTCCTCGAACTCGTCGCAGACGTAGGCCTGGGGAATTCCTCTGTAGCTCCGAAGCTCCTCCTTGAACATCCCCGCCACCATCGTCTGGGGCTGGAGGATCAGGTTTTTACCCACAAACCCGCTGGAGTTGCAGAGGCCCGACTTCAAGAGAAGCTGGTCGGTGTTTATGGTGTTCGTGGCGATCATGATGACCTTTGCCGTAACCTCAATGTTACCTCTCGGCGTTTTCGTCTTCGGATCGAGAAGGATACCGTGAACCCTGTTCGCCTTTCCCCCCTTTTCCTCCACCCTCTCCGCCCTGGTGTAGACGTACACCTTCGCCCCGTTTTCAACGGCCATCGGTATGTAGTTCAGGGAAACCGCCTGCTTCTTGTCGTAGGTGCAGCCCAAGAGACAGTATCCGCACCCTATGCACCCCTCGCGGTTCGTATCGAAGGGAGATCCGGAATACCCCAGCTTCTCGATTCCCTTCTTTACAATCACGTTGGAGCCGTTCAACTCCGAGTCCTTTATCTTCTTTACCTTCAGGATATTTTCCACCTTCTCGAAGTAGGGGTTCATGATCTCCGGCGTCATGTCTTCTATGCCGAACTCCACCTCCCATCTTCTTAAAACCTCGTCGTGGATCCTGACGCAGTCGGCGACGTTGACCACGGTTCCCCCGCCCACGCATTTCCCCTGCATGATGGCGACCGAGAGGTCTTTGGTCGTCCTGGCGGCCCTCTGCTGGTAGAGCTCTCCCATCATCTCCGGCTCCCGCTGGTTCAGGCTCGACCCCTTAAAATGACCACCCTCCTCCAGAACCACCACTGAGTATCCGGCGCCCGCCATCTCCATCGCCATCACCCCGCCTGACGATCCGGAGCCCACAATACAGACGTCGCACGATTCTTTTACGTCACCAATTATATCTTTAGGATTGATTATCATCCCTTTACTCCTTTATCTCGATTAGACCCAGGACCCGTCGTAGCCGATATGGGGCCACACCTTTTCGTTGGTATAAAATCCCATGAAGCATAGCTTCTTCAGTCCTACAAATGCACCCCGAAGAAGGACTAGCTTGCCCGACTCCCACCCCCTGAGGTATTCGTCCCTCTCGTCTGTCGTCATCTGGGTGAATCTCTTGAACTTGAAATCCAGCATCGGCGCCCCGTGCTCCAGGAGCGTTATCACGCTCTTGAAGTCCTTCTGCGCCTCCGGGTAATCTGTGGCGGCGAACTCGTCGAAGAACTCCACGACCCCTGCATCGAGCGCTCCCAAATCGTACGGCCCTCCCCTCGGGATTATCCTGTCAGCAAAAGTGGATATAACGGCGTACCCCTTCTCGTCCAGGAACTTGAGTCCCACGGGAACTTCGGGGTATCCGCCGCATCCGGACATCGCGGTCCCCGCGCTCGCGGCGGTCGCCGCCAGGGCAAGACCTTTTAGAAAAGTCCTCCTCGTCGTACCGAGGCCCGTTAAGATATTATCGCCAAAATAATCTCTACCGCTCATTTGGCCCCCCATAAAAAAATCTAGAATAAAAAACCAAAAAAACAATATCAATTAAAGATAGCATATTCCCGGAATTTTTAAAACTTTTATTTTATTTACTCAGAGCAAATTTACATTGGTCGACAATCAATTGAACTTGCAAAGCGCGCTTTTTTTCGTATATAATGTGTCATGGACATCGACGGGGCAAGAAAAAGGATAGAGAAGCTCAAGGAGGAGATCACCTTCCACAACAGACAGTATTATCAGTTGGACAGCCCCACAATAACCGATGCGGAATACGATCGACTGATGGCGGAGCTGATCTCCCTTGAGGAAAGTTATCCCGAGCTCGTTGCCGAAGACTCCCCCACCCGGCGTGTCGGGGCACCCCCGTTGGACAAGTTCGAGACGGTTCTGCACACCGAGCAGATGCTCTCCCTCTCCAACGTCAACTCGCCCGAGGAGTTCCGGGAATTTAACGACAGGGTGAAGCGGTTGTTGAAGACGGACGGGGATATTGAATATGTGGGCGAGCCGAAGCTCGACGGCCTCGCCGTGGAGTTGATATACAGGGACGGCGTATTCGCCCTCGGCTCAACAAGGGGAGACGGCGTATCCGGCGAAAACGTGACCGTCAACCTACGGACTATAAAGTCGATTCCGTTGAGCCTTTTGGGAAGCGAGCGAAATCCCGTTCCCAGCCTCCTTGAGGTCAGGGGCGAGGTTTTTATCGGGGTCGAGGACTTCAGGGCGTTGAACTCATCGAGGGAGGAGAACGGCCAGCCCCCCTTCGCCAACCCGAGAAACGCCGCGGCGGGATCGTTGAGGCAGCTCGACAGCTCGATAACGGCGGGCCGCCCCCTCGATTTTTTCTGCTACGGCGTGGGCGCCGTCGATGGGGCCTCATTCAACACCCAGAGCGACATGCTTGAAGCGTTTAAAAGCTGGGGACTAAAGGTAAACGACCGGTACAGCCTTCTCACAGGCGCCGACGATGCTATAAGATACCACGTAGAGATGGAAGCCATGAGGGACTCCCTCCCCTACGAGATAGACGGCGTCGTCATAAAGGTCAACGATTTTTCTCTTCAGAGACGACTGGGGAGCACATCGAGCGCTCCCCGATGGGCCGCCGCCTACAAATTCGCCCCAAGAACTGCCGAGACGAAGGTGTTGGATATAGTAGTCAACGTGGGTAGGACAGGTGTCTTGACTCCGACGGCCTTGCTGGAGCCCGTAAGGCTGAGCGGGGTTACGGTGAGCCGCGCCTCGCTCCACAACCAGGACGAGATCGAGAGGAAGGACATCAGGGTCGGCGATCGGGTGGTCGTCGAGCGGGCAGGCGAGGTTATACCCTATGTCGTTAGATCGATGAAGGAGTCCCGCGACGGCTCCGAGGTTCAATTTAAAATGCCGAAGGCTTGCCCAGTCTGTGGCGGGCACGTCGTAAAGCTCGAAGGCGAGGTGGCCTACCGCTGCATCAACGCCTCTTGCCCCGCCAAGCTCAAGGAGGGGCTCTTTCACTTCGCATCGAAGGGCACCATGGACATAGACGGCCTGGGGATCAAGCTTATCGGGCAGCTCGTGGACAGGGGGCTGGTTAGGAACTTCTCAGACCTTTTCAGGATAACAAGGGAAGAGTGGTCGGGCCTCGAGAGGATGGCGGACAAGTCCGCCGATAACATTCTCGAATCGATCGAGAGCTCAAAGGAGGTCAGGCTCGACCGCTTCATACACGCCCTCGGCATAAGGCATGTGGGGGCACATCTCGCCTCGGTTTTAGCCTACGAGTTCGGCGAACTTGCCTCGTTGATGAGAGCAGACAAGGACGGCCTCACGGCGATTGAAGGGATCGGGGAGGAGGTCGCCCAGAGCGTCGTCGAGTTTTTTGCGGAGAAGAAAAACCTCGATCTTATCGAGAGCCTAAAAAACGCCGGCGTCGTTGTCAAGGGAAGTGAGAAACCCAAAGACGGACCCCTTTCCGGGAAACGGTTCGTCATCACCGGGACACTGGACTCCATGTCGAGAAGCGAGGCGGAGGAAAGGATAACCGCCCTGGGAGGCAAATCCTCCTCCTCGGTGAGCAAGAACACCGACTACCTCGTCTTGGGGGAGAATCCCGGCTCGAAGTTAGACAAGGCGAGAGAGCTTGGTGTTGAGGTGATCTCAGAAGAAGATCTTATAAAAATTCTTGAGGTGTGATTTATACATGGTTCGCGCAAGACTCATTATCAAGGGTAGGGTTCAGGGGGTCTTCTACAGGTACTCCACCGAAAAGGAGGCCAAACGGATCGGTGGCCTCACCGGCTGGGTGAGAAACCTCCCCAGCGGAGATGTAGAGGTGCTTGTCGAAGGGGACGATGTGAAGGTCAACAGGCTCATCGAGTGGTGCCGTAAAGGCCCCCCCTCCTCCTTGGTAACCGACGTGATCACCGACTGGGGGGATTACAAGGGGGAGTTTTCAGACTTTTCCATAACTTATTGAGACTTTCCTATGACAAAAGAGGCTTTGTTCTACGAAGACGCTGACGGCGACAAGAGGGTAAGGTGCACCCTCTGCCCCCACGAGTGCACGATCAAGGATGGAAGCAGGGGGGTCTGCGGAATCAGGGAGAACAGGTCGGGAAAGCTCCTCGCCCTTACCTACGGCCGCATAGCCAGCGTCCAGATGGATCCCATCGAGAAGAAGCCCCTATATCACATGAGCCCCGGCTCACAGATACTGTCGCTGGGGAGCGTCGGCTGCAACCTCGCCTGCGCCTTCTGCCAGAACTGGTCTCTCGTCACGGCCGACGTACCGCATTCATACACATCCCCCGAAGATGTGTCGGAGCTGGCAAAGAGGCACGGCTCAACAGGGATCGCCTATACCTACAACGAGCCCCTTATCTGGTACGAATACATACTCGACTCGGGAAAGGTAAACAAGGAAAACAACCTTTTCAATGTCCTCGTCACCAATGGCTTCATAAACAAAAAACCCCTCGAGAAGCTTCTTCCGATCATCGACGCGATGAATATCGACCTGAAGTCGATCCACGATTCTTTCTACAGGAAAAACTGCCGGGGGAGACTGGAGCCTGTTAAAGAGACGATAAGGCTCGCGAGCAGTTCCGCTCTTGTCGAGGTGACGTGTTTGATAATCCCCGGGGAGAACGACTCGGACGACGATATCAAGACCCTTTCAGATTTCATCGCCGGCGTCAATCCGGACATCCCTCTTCACCTCTCCAGGTACTTCCCTCACCGCTCGTTTACGGCACCGCCCACCCCCACGTCAACGATGCTCAAGGCCTACGATATCGCAAGGGAGAGGCTCAACTACGTCTACTTAGGAAACCTTGTGACCGACGTCGGTAGCAATTCATACTGTCCCAACTGTAACGCGCTCCTCGTCGAGAGGAGCGGATACAGGACAAAGGTTCACAGCCTCTCGAAAGACATCTGTATTAAGTGTAATACGAAACTTAATTTTATTGGTTGAGATATTCATGAAGCGTACTTTTAAGATTCTATTTGCATCGGCAATCATTTTGCTCCTTTTTTCCTGTGCGGGGATGGGAAATAAAAAAGGAGCCGTCATGGTCATCCCCGTCGGAGACGGGAAGGATCTGCCGAAGGGATTCAGGTTCGACGGGAACACCATTTATTTTACCGTATTGGACGCAGTAATAAAAATCAGATATATGGATCATTCCGACACGGACCTCTTCTTTCTGAAGCACGAGATCACAAATCCTTTTTTGAATTACTATTCTATGAGGGAGAAGTTTTTCCTCTTCGAGGTCACAATAACGAATAAAACCAAGAGTATGATGCGGTTTAATCCGAAGAGATCGAGCGTCTATGTAAGCGGGCAGTACTTCAGGGGCTCCCTGGATTACTCTGAGGTTTTGGTGCGTTTTAACCGCTACGCGCCGCTGGGCGACCCGGCGCCATTCAAAAAGACCATGTACGATATATACCTCGATATTCCCCCCGGGACCGCCGTCGAGGGACTGCTGGTCTTTCCGGAGCTCCCGAACTCCGTAAACAGGTTCGTTGTGATGGTTCAGGACGTCTACATAAGCGACCGCTCCTTTGCCATTCCATTTGAATTTAAAATGAAATAGATTTTTATTGACAACACAAACCGCTGATGATAATTTATTGATATTATATATTTATGGAGTAACCTATGATATCTGAAAAACTTGTTACATTAATAGAAAATGATGCCGATATACTTACCAAACATTGGCTAACCAACGTAAGGGCTAATCCATCAACCCCGACATATCACGAATTTAATGAAGAGAAGCTTTACAAGCGGGCTCACCTTGTATACAGCCAGCTCAGCCACTGGATATCGAGGGAAACGAGCAAGGAGGAGATAAGAAACTATTACACAAAACTGGGTCTGGAAAGGTTTAAGGAGGGCTTTGCCCTTCACGAGGTAGTCAGCGCCATTGTTCTTCTCAAAAGACACCTCTGGATCCATATCCTCTCCGACGGTCAGTTGTCAACGGCCTTCGAGCTTTACCAGTCTCTGGAGCTGAACAACCGCGTTGTCCTGTTTTTCGACAGGGCGATATATTACACAATCATCGGTTATGAAGAAGCAATAAGACTTGAATTGAAATCGGACAAGAAAATTTATAAGAATATCTTCGGGAAATTCCTTAGTACACAAAAGAAGGAAGAGGACAAAAAAAAGAAGGAAAAGGATGAAGATAAAGAGGACAAATAGACTCCATATAAAAACCTGTTTGTTTTTTCAATTCCTTGACCGCTGTTTCACTAATTAATGCCCTTTATGAAATCCCCTGGCTTTAAGGTGTTGTTTCAGTCACAAATGTCCCTTAAATAAACCCCGTGCTTTGCGGTCTTCATCATTGCGACTTTTTGAATAGATTTAGTCTCTCATCTCCTTAACTGCTGTTTCATAAAGTTCCACGACGGAGTCTCCAGGCTCTGCGTCCTTCATCTTTGCAATTTTCAAAATCCTATTGCCTCTTCCCCTCCTTAACCGCTGTTTCAGTTGCAAACGTCCATGAAAGAAGCCTTTAGCTTTGCGGTCTATGCTTTTTCGATTTCCAGAACCTGTTTTCCTCTTCCCTTCCCTGTCTTCTATTTCATTCATAAACGCCCATGACGAAGTCATCAGTCTCCACGGCTTATAGCTTTAAGATTTCCAAAGCGGATTTAGTCTCTACTATCCTTGTCTACTATTTAATAAATATCCTTGACAGAGACTCCGGGCTCTACAATCAATATCTTTACTATTTCCAGAATTGCTTTAGTCTTCCCTTTCCCCAACCGCGATCTTATAAATTTCCTTGACGGAGACCCCGAGCCTTGCTGCCAATATCTTTGCGACCTCTTTGGTCTTCTTTTCAGGATTTTGCTCGACGTACTTCTTTACCTCACTGATTAAGTCATCCCTGTCCAACCTGCTTCTTATACCCCCGCCTCCCGAAACCATGAGCACTATCTCCCCTTTGATCTCTCCCCTCTTTTCAAGCTCGTCAATTATAACGGACAGAGAGCCTCTTATCACCTCCTCGTTTAGCTTTGTGAGCTCCCTGCAAACGGCCGCTTTTCTTTCTCCAATAATGTTTAAAATATCGCTTAAGGTTTTGGCAATCCTCTTCGGCGATTCAAATATGACCGAAGTTCTCCCATCACCTTCAATTTTCGAGATTTGTTCCAACCTCTTTTTCCCCTTTCTCGCAAGGAATCCCAGAAAAGAAAACTCGGACGTATCGAGTCCTGATACAGAGAGGGCACAGATTATTGAAGACGGACCGGGAACGGGCACCACGGGAATTCCCCCCTCGACGCATTTTTTAATAAGGTAGTCCCCTGGATCGGACACAGTCGGCGTGCCCGCATCCGAGATAAGGGCAATATTCTTCCCGTCGTTTATCTTATCAATTATCATTCTTGTTGCCCGCTCCCTGTTCTCCTCCCGATAGCTTATTATTTTGGTTTTTATGTCATATACCGAAAGGAGCTTTTTTGCCCTTTTTATGTTTTCCGCGGCTATAAAATCCACGTCTCTGAGCGTCTGAAGCCCCCTTATGGTGATGTCCTTTAGGTTTCCTATCGGGGTTGCAACCACATATAAAATGCCCATATCCTTATTTTTTTTCATATTTTATCTTGATTTTCTCATAGAATTTGGTAAAATAATCAATTCTGTAAATATATTATCGGTCCAACTATCAGGAGAGACAAACGATGAGTCGAGTTTGCGATATCTGCGGGAAAGGGCCCGTCGTTGGAAATAACGTAAGCCACGCCCACAACAAGACAAAACGGAGATGGTACCCCAATATCCATACCATGCGAATCAAGATCGGAAACAAGGTGATAAAGGCGAAGGTCTGTACGCGCTGTCTCCGCTCGGAAAAGGTGGTGAGGGCCTAAGCCTGCGGTCCTCCCCGCCGCCGAACGGGCCTGAGTAGTAGATGGTGAGGGCATGAGCCTTTAGTACTCCTCCCGCCTAACGGGCCTCAGGAGTTGATACATTTCCGAATCTTTTTCAAGTCAGATCCACTCAGGGCGGCGACAATTATTATTTTAAGAGACAATTTAAAAAAAGATGAATTTTGCTTTCCGCTTCCTTACACCCCGCCGGCTCTCTTGACCCCCGCTGAAAACAGGTACTTGTTTTTTGGTAAGAAAGTTTTAGAAATTGGATGCCCTCCGGCTTCTTTGGCCCTGCCGTCTTCCCTGACCCCAATAAGACCCTATCCCCCGATTTCCGTCGGCGGACGTCCTATTGGCCTTATGGATATTTTACTCACACGACATCCCCTCACATCCCGACCCCTCATAAATAACGATCAACCTGAATCCAAATATCAGGTCATCCTCTTTACACTTATGACGCTCTTCTTTTTCGTCAACGAACCAATAACCCTGTTTAAATGATCGAGGTCGACGACCTCCAGGTGAAAAAGAAAATTTGCCTTATTATCTTCGGTAGTTAATTCAACGTTGCTGATGTTCGCGTCCGCCTCAGATATCGCCGTTGCGACGGACGCGAGAACTCCTTTCTTGTTTTCACACGATACCAAAATTCTGCTCGTGTATACCCCCATCTTGTCCTTGGTGTCCCACCCTACTTCGATCAAGCGCTCCGAAGGAAATTCCAGAAGGTTGGAGCACTCGGAGTTATGAATGGTAAGTCCTCTTCCGCGGCTTATAAATCCGACTATTCTGTCCCCAGGCAACGGGTTGCAGCACTTGGCGTACCTGACCATGACATCGTCCACTCCGCTGACCAAAACTCCGCTGCTGCTCCTTTCCTTTTTCCCCTTCTTAATCTCCTTTTTCTGAATGGATTCAATATCTACCGTGTCCTTGATATCTTCCTTCGGGATGAAAAACTCCAAAACCTCCGATACCGTTATCTTTGCATTTGCGACCTTGGACAGGAGTTCTTCCAGACTATTCGCCTTGAGCTTTTCCATCGCCTCGTTCATCTGCCTCGATTTCTGCTTCTTCTGGAAACTAAGACCGTTCTTAAGGAATTCCTTTTCAAGGATCTCCCTCCCCAGGCTAATGCTCCTCTCCCTTTGCTCCGTTATGAACCAATGCTTTATCTTCTGTTTAGCCTTTGATGTGGCAACGGAGCGGAGCCAGTCCTTGCTCGGCTTCTGGCTCTTGTTCGTTATTATCTCAACGGTATCGCCGTTCTGGAGCTTGTATTTCAACGGCACTATCTTACCGCTTATTTTCGCACCGGAACACGTATTTCCTATGTCCGTATGGATACTGTAGGCGAAATCCAACGGCGTCGCCCCCCTTGGGAAGGCCTTAACGTCCCCCTTTGGAGTAAATACATACACCTCTTCCGGGAACAGGTCTATCTTGACGGTCGCTATGAATTCCCTGGGGTCTTTCACGTCCTGCTGCCACTCGAAAAGCCTTTTGAGCCAGTCGTAGCTCTCCTGATCCTGCTGTTTTACCTGTCCTTTCATCTCCTTGTAACGCCAGTGGGCGGCTATCCCCTTTTGGGCGATCTTGTGCATCTCCTCTGTCCTTATCTGTATCTCTATCCTCTCCCCCTTGGGACCGATCACCGTTGTGTGGAGGCTTCGATACATGTTCGGTTTGGGCATCGCGATGAAGTCCTTGATCCTCCCCGGGACAGGCTTCCAGAGAGAGTGGATTATCCCCATCGCGCCGTAGCAGTCACTTATCGTGTCGACAATGACCCTGAAGGCGACGAGATCATAAATCTCGTCGAACCCTATCTCCTGGATCACCATCTTATTGTGTATTCCGTAAAGGTGCTTTATCCTATTCTGGAGACGCGCCTTGATCCCGTTTTTGTTCAGCTCCTTTTCGATTATTTTCATAACAGCGCTGCTGTATTTCTCTAGCTCTCTCCTTTTCGATTCAACTTTTTTCAGCAAGTATCTGTATATATCGGGCTGGAGAACGAGGAACGTCAGGTCTTCGAGCTCGTTTTTAATCCAGTCTATCCCAAGTCTGTTTGCCAGAGGCGCGTAGATATCGAGCGTCTCCTGGGCGATGATCTTCCGCTTTTCCGAGTTGTGAAATTGAATCGTCCTCATGTTGTGCAGGCGGTCCGTAAGCTTTATCAGAAGCACCCGAATGTCCTTCGTCATGGCTATGATCATCTTTCTGAAATTCTCGGCCTGCCTCTCTTCCTGGGTGGAAAAGCTCATCCTGCTGATTTTAGTAACGCCGTCCACAAGCAGGGTAATCTCTTTTCCAAATGTCTCCTCTATCTGTTCTATAGTAGTAAGGGTATCCTCGACCGTATCGTGCAGAAGGCCCGTCGCCACCGAAGGGACGTCCATGTTCAGGTCGGCCAAGAGAGACGCCACCATCAGGGGGTGAGATAGATAGGGCTCTCCGGAAAGCCGCACCTGTCCCTGGTGCACCATGGCTGAGAACACGTATGCCTGCTTTATAACATCGAGATCGCCTTTGGGATTGTAATCTCGAACCTTATCTAATATTTCGTTCAGCCTTATCATTTGAAAAGTACATTAAGTATCAAACACTTTGTTAGTATCAGTGACAACCGGCCTCATGAGACTCGTTTTCTGCCCTTATCTTTTCAACTTCTTTGATGAGCTCATCCAAAAGCTCTGCTTCCTTTACCTTCTTAATTACCTTGCCGTTCCTGAATAAAAGGCCCATACCCTTGCCCCCGGCGATTCCCACATCGGCCTCTCTTGCCTCCCCTGGCCCGTTTACCTCGCATCCCATCACTGCAACGGTTATATTAAGGTCCAGTCCCTCAAGTCTTCTTTCCACCTCGTCGGCTATCTTTACAATATCTATCTCGGTCCTGCCGCACGTAGGACACGATATGACATTGACCCCCCTCTTTCTGATTCCGAGGGCCGAAAGGATCGTGTAGGCGCATATCACCTCTTTTACGGGATCTCCCGTCAGGCTTACCCTTATCGTGTCTCCGATCCCTTCATATAGCAGAATGCCTATGCCCACGGCGGATTTTACTGCACCCTTGAAAACCGTCCCAGCCTCCGTTACCCCCAAATGAAGGGGATAATCGCAAACCTTTGAAAACTCCCTGTAGGCGTAAACCGTGTCCATTACGTTTGCGGACTTCAGAGAGAACTTGGTGTTTGTATAATCTGAATCTTCAAATATCCTGAGGCAATTCAGTCCGCTCTCCACCATGGCCCTTGGTGTCGGCCCGCCGTGCTTATTTAGTATCTCCTTTTCCAGCGACCCGGAGTTCACGCCGATACGTATCGCCACATTATCCAACCGGGCGCGATCGATTATTTTAAGCAGCCGCTCTCTGCCTCCGATGTTTCCCGGATTTATCCTTATTCCCTTGGCCCCCGCCTCCATTGAATATATTGCAAGGAGATAATCGAAGTGTATATCGGCAATTATCGGAACGGGGGACTCCTTAACGATCTCCTTCAACGCCGAAGTCGCATCCATATCCTTGACCGCCACCCTCACAATCTCACAGCCTCTTTTATACAGATCTTCAATCTGGGAGAGGGTCGCCTTGACGTCTTTCGTGTCGGTCTTTGTCATCGATTGAACCACAACCGGATTCTCCCCGCCGATTCTCACATCCCCGACACTTATGGCCCTGGTTTGTCTTCTTGTAATCATCTGTTTTTTTGAGAAGGATTTTAGTTCTTATGAGTTCTAATCTGTGTCTTCTTCTTGCTCTTTGCGGCGTACATGGCATTATCCGCGGTGTCGATAAGCTCTTCTATCGATTTATGGTTGTCCAAGGAGGAAATTCCGATACTTATTTCCAGATCGCCGAAGTTTTCCTCAAATTTCTGAGTTATACGGGATGCGATCTTTTCAGCGTTTTCCTTCTTGGCATTGGGAAGAATTATTGCAAATTCGTCTCCGCCGTATCTAAAGGCGAGGTCAACATTACAGCGTATCGATTTCGTAGTAATCTTCCCAAAGGTACGAAGAACTTCATCTCCGGCCAAATGTCCATATGTATCATTAAATACCTTGAAGTCATCGATGTCCAGCATCATAAGACACATTGGAAATGATTCCTTTCTGGCCGATACCAGATTTTCTCTTAATGTCTTAAAAAAGTGCCTTCGGTTGTAAAGACCCGTCAGGCTGTCCGTGATGGTGAGGCGTTTCAATCTCTCTTCCACCCTCTTCCTGTCGGTTATATCCTTTCCCACGACCAGAACACCCTCTATTTTGCTCTTATCATTGAAAAGGGGGGAGGTGCTGATTACCACGTTCCTTATGCTTTTTCCGTCACTTTCAAGCATCTCAACCTCGTAGACCTGTCTCACCCCTTCCCTTAAGGTCTTCCTGAATCTTCTGCCCCTGTGTCTATTCGAGAGGACCTCGAGAAAGTATTTCCCTATGAGATCCTCCCTTCTGTATCCGAACTCCTCCATCTTTGGATTGAGGTATGTAAATCTCCCGCTCCTGTCAAGCACATAAATAATATCGTTGGCGCTCTCTATAATGTTTTCGAGGTAATCTTTAGCCTCACTCAATTCAGATTCGGATTTCTTCTTTTCGGTTATATCCCTCGCGAAGCACAGAATTGCAAGCTGATTGTTGTAGCGCGTCAAGGATGTGGTCATCCATATGGCGATCTTTGAACCATCTTTCTTGATGACGTAATATTCGTACTGGGTCGTCTGCGCCTTCTTTCTGTAAGCGTTTTCGTATGAATCTACAAGATATTGTTTCGATTCAGTCGAAACGAAATCCGAGAAGTCCCTGCCGATTATCTCCTTTGTCTCGTACCCAAGGAGCTTTTGAAGCATCCTGTTTGCGAAGACGATCCTGTAATTCTGAATAATGAATATGGCATCAGTTCCCCTTTCTATAATCAGACGATACATCCTCTGGGATCTGAGCAGCTCCTTTTTTACAGCATTAATCTTTGCGTGAGACCTCTTAAGAATATCGAACTTCCTCGCATTTACAATTGAAACTGAAATGTTATCAGAAAAGGCATTGATATTGGCTATGTCATTATCATTTAGCTTACGTGAAATATACTTGTCGTCAATAATGATAACACCGATGGATTCATTCCCTAATGTAATGGGAATGATGATATACGATTTCAAACCCAGGCTTTTTATAAGCTCCTCGTCCTGGAATGTCTCGTTTTCTCTAAAACCATACCTGTTTGAATCTTCTACGATAACCGAGGTGTCTTTTAAAAGGGCATATGCCGAGGCGCTCAGCCTATCATCATTGTCCGGTCTCAGGGTTACGGCGGGGATATTCTGAAGTGTCTTCCTTAAATCTTTATCATCACGTCCAATTTCACCTCCCAATCTAAAGCGCATGACAAGGGAGTTCCTGTTCTTTAGGCCGATGATCACCCTTCCGTAGCCCAGAGTCTCAACAATCTCTTTGGAAACAGCCCTTAAAACAGAAATAGCCCCGCCGCTCTTCGTGGAAGACTCGGAAATATTTCTAATCGCCTCCAGATGCTTCTGGATACTGAAGTCGTCTGACATGGACTGTGCTTTGCAACATCCTTTATGTAAATTTTTAATATTTTATAATTCTTTAAAATTATAGCATAATTTAACTTAATTTACAATACTGCTCTAATGTTTTATGTAATCATTATCACAATTTGTATTAATGTTAGTGGTTTGTCAACCTCCTTCCGATCAACAAATTCACCTCAAATATCACCATCCAACACTCCGATATATCGCCTTTTTAACAAAATTGTAACTTTGTGAGCTTTCCTTTCAATTATATTTTATCCACAAAAACTTTTTACGTCAATACAATACGTATTTCTCCTCCCTTTTTAATCTCATTTCAACTGTGGTTCAGCGCATCTTTTTATAATCTCTCATCTTTCCAAAGAAACTTGACGATCTTTTTATTTTAATATATCTTTATAAAGGCTTCCTATATAACTATTTGCCATTTTTTTAGAGAGGAACAATTTGAGAGATTACCCGAAAGAGTTTTCTTTGGATTTGGTCGTGGAATTTCGTACGACCCTTGTTGATTTCATACGAAATATGATGTCGGAAAAAGGATTTAAAAAGGTTGTCCTGGGGATGAGCGGAGGCGTCGATTCCACCCTCGGGGCCTTTCTGGCGGCGGAGGCCCTGGGGCCTGAGAACGTGACCGGGATACTAATGCCCTATAAATCATCTTCCCCTGCGAGCCTCGAACACGCCGGGCTTTCGGCGGATAAGCTCGGCATAGAGACTATGATCATCGATATAACGCCGATGGTGGACGCCTACTTCGTCCGTTTCCCGGACGCCGATCACGTAAGGAGAGGAAACAAGATGGCGAGGGAGAGGATGTCCATCCTATACGATCAGGCCCAGAGGGGGGGCTCCCTCGTCCTCGGGACGTCGAACAAGACCGAGACAATGCTCGGATACAGCACGATCCACGGAGATTCGGCATCGGCCTTCAACCCCCTCGGGGCGATTTACAAGACCGAGGTGTGGATGATGGCAAATCTCATGGGCGTTCCCAAGGTAATTGTCGAAAAGGCGCCAACGGCCGACCTCTGGGAGGGGCAGACGGATGAGGGTGAGTTGGGTATTGACTATCTCACAGCCGACAGAATCCTTTACCACCTGATCGAGCTGAAGAGCGCGGAAAACGAGATTGAGGCTCTCGGAATACCGAAGGCAAAGATTTCTGCTATCAAAAACCTGATAGAAAAATCTGAGTTCAAGCGAAAGATGCCGGACGTTCCTGTGCTTCAGAGATAATATCCATAATAGAAATTATTTTTTAAAGGAGAAAATCATGAGCAAAAAGAAAACAGGAAAAAAAGGCGTATTCCTGTCAAAGCTTTTCAAGGCCGTTGTCATCCTCCTTGTTGTCCTCGTCGCCCTCGGGGCAATCTATCACAAGGAGCTGATAAGGCTCTATAAGGTCATCACCCTCTTCGACGAGGACGTCATCGTGGAGAACTTCAGAAGTATGGGAGGCTTCATCGACTACAGGGTTGTCCACAGGGGCGACACCACGTACGAGTTCGGAAGGGCCGAGATGAAGCTTCCCGAGACGTACGTCTACAACGGGGAGACCAAAAATATCAATAAGTTTCTTGAAGACACCTGGACCACTGGACTTGTAGTCATCTTGGACGACAAAATCGTCTTCGAGGAGTACTACCTCGGAAACAGTGAGGAGTCGAAGGCGATCTCCTGGTCGGTGGCGAAGTCGTTCGTCTCGGCCCTGGTGGGGATTGCCGTCGACGAGGGGTACATCAAGGACATCGCCGATCCCGTCTCCGACTATGTCCCGATGCTTAAAGGCACCGGCTATGACGGCGTCTCGATAAAGGACGTCCTCCAGATGTCGTCCGGCATCCGCTTCAACGAGGACTACTTCGACTTCTTCTCGGACATCAACAGGATGGGGAGGGTAATCGCGCTGAACCTGTCGCTGGACAAGTTCGTGGCGTCCCTCATCAATGAGCGGGAGCCGGGAACGTACAACCACTACGTCAGCATGGACACCCAGGTTTTAGGTATGGTCTTGAGGGAGGCCACGGGGCAAAACCTGTCGTCTTATCTCGAAGAGAAGATCTGGAAAAAGATCGGGATGGAGTCCGATGCCTACTTCCTCACCGACGGCAAGGGGATGGAGCTCGCCTTCGGCGGGCTGAACGTCGTCCTGCGCGACTACGCCCGCTTCGGCCGCCTCTATCTTAACGGCGGCGGCTGGAACTGCGAGCAGGTCGTGCCAAGGGATTAGGTCAAGGCTTCTATCACGCCGGACGCCCCCCACCTCATGCCGGGGGACAATCCCGCTTCCGACTGGGTCCTCGGCTACGGCTACCAGTGGTGGATTCCTCAAAACCCCGAGGGGGATTTCCTTGGGATAGGTGTCTACAACCAGTTTTTGTACGTCCACCCGGAGTATAACGTCGTTATCGCAAAGACCTCGGCTTACGCCCACTACGACGTGGACGGCTTCGACAGGGAGCTCGAGACGATCGAGGTATTCCGGGCGATAGCGAAGGGGTTGGGGAGGTAGTTAGTTGACTTTTTGTTTGTCCGTAAGGAGGAAGATTCTGTTCCCCCTCCAATATATCTTTTTGCATCATATATTTACAGAAATGAGGCCTTAAAATGGCGAAGTGTGAATATAAATATTATCCTTGGCTTGTAGAATTTTGTAATCACATTGCGATAGAAGAAGCAGATAGGGATGGTAAAAAGAAATGTATTTTCCACAGTTGGAGGGAAGATAAGAACGTTGAGAAATTTTATGAAGAATTCAAGAAATTGTACGAATCTGGTAAACATGATTTCAGGGGCTTTGTTTTTCCAAAAAGTTTTGATTTTAAAAGGTTGCGTAATGACTCTAAATCAACTAATGGCCTTGAATTCGAGAATGCAAATTTCTCACATGCTCGCTTTCTATGCGATGTAGATTTATCTGATGCTAAATTTTACGGTAATTGCGGGACTGACTTCAGTAGGGCAAAATTTTTAGGTAATATGGGTACAGACTTCGGTGAAGCAATATTCTCCGGCAAGGGAATGATAAACTTTGTTGGGACAGAATTCTTTGGCGATGAGGGAACAAGCTTCAGATATGCAAAATTCTCTGGCGAAGGTGGTACAATCTTTAGTGGTGCAAAATTCAATAAAGGCCGTTTCCACTGTTGTCCTGATGTTACTCCTTATAACACTGGGAGCCTGTGCGACGGGGCCGGGGGTCTACCATACCGTCAAGGAAGGGGAGACGCTTTGGAGGATATCGAAGACTCAGACAATGATTGGACAATTTTTAATTATGCTGAATTCTCAGGCAAAGGTGAGGTTAAATTTGAGGGAAAAACTTTCTACAACGAAAACAAAGCAAAGTTTTTTGGTGTCTCATTCGAGAGACCGGACAAAGTAACCTTCGATGGTGTTGACCTAAATCGTTGCCGTTTTTTAGGAACGGATATTAGTTATATTAAATTTAAGGAGGTTTTCTGGGTTAATCAAACTTATACTGAAAAAGATTTATTTGAAGAAGTAGCAGTAAATGATGATTTCAATCAAAGTTCACCCTCTAATAGTTGGGATGTAAAAAATATATTGGAAAAATTTGTAACATCTCTTAAGAACATCTTTAAACGTATTGAGATTTACGATGAGGAGTTTCTTAGGGGAAAAGTAAAGGATGCAGGAAATCATTATCATGTCCAACAACTCTACAATCAGCTTCGGCTCAATTACGAGAGGAGCGGCAGATACCACGAGGCGGGGGACTTCTTTGTCGGCGCCATGGAGATGCGAAGGAAGGGAACGCGGGAAAAGTGGATAATCAGAAAGGCGCTAACCCTCTACAAGTGGATCTCCCTCTACGGCGAGAGGCCGGTAAGGGCGCTACTGTGGTTGATTGGATTTTGGCTCCTTTTCGGCCTTATTTATTCTCTCATAATTGGCATTAACTACAACGGTAAAGACGATGTGGGATTCTTATTCAACACCTACAACGGAATTATGATAAGCCTTGACTTGCTAACACTCGGTAAGGTCAAACCTATTTACGATTTGTTAAAAAGCCCTCTGGCCCCATTTATAAGGGGAGTTCAGACTATTATTAGTGCCACCATACTCTCCCTCTTCATCCTCGCCATGAACAGGAAGTTCAGGAGGACGAAGGACTAAATCCCGAGGACTTCTTCGTAAATCTGTTCGGTCTTTCTGACCATCTCCGGGATCGTGAACTTCTCCTTAAGCCGCTCAAATCCAGCCTCGCCCATTCTTTTGGACTCGGCCCGCTCTTTCATGAGGCGCCCCATCGCTTTGGCAAGCCCCTCCGGGTCCTTAGGCTGGACGAGTAAGCCCGTCTCCTCCTCGACCACGATCTCGGGTATGGACATCGTGGATGTTGATATGACGGGGAGCCTATGGGCCATCGCCTCGAGAAGGACCAGGCCGAATCCCTCCCCCAGCGTCGGCAGGACGAAGGCGTCAGATATTGAAAGGATCGACGACACGTCCTCGCGCCTCCCCAGAAACCTTACCACATCCCCTACACCCATGTCGTGGGCCTTTTTGGTAAGCTCTTCCCTCAAGGGCCCGTCCCCCATAATAAATACCGTAAAATCTTTATATCCCTCCCGCTTCATCCTTGCCGCCGCCTCGATCAGATACGGGTAACCCTTGACGTCCACCAGCCTCCCTACCGAGGCGAACGTGAAGATCCCCTCCCCCACGTTCAGCTCCTTCCTCACCCTTTCGCCTGTTGCCTTCGACCTTTTCAGATACCCCTCCCAGTCGAGACCGTAATGGACCGTCACCATCTTTTTTTTCGGTATCATGTCGCTCTTGTTGACCTTGTCCTGCAGGGCGTCCGAGATCGTTATCACCCTCTTAACGAAAAAGCTGAACAGGCCGTTTATTTTATAAAAGTGGCTCGTTTTGTCGTAGTTGTCGTAACCGTGCTTCGAGGAGATGATGTGTGGGGCGCGGGCCATCACCGCCGCCATGATGCCGTAGATATCGCCGTGGATCAGGTGGGTGTGGACTATGTCGAAACTCCCGCCCTTGATGAACCGCACAATCTCCATAAGGCATGATAAATCAAGGTGCGATCTGATCACTATCCTCTCTCCTTGAACAGACCTCGATTCAAGTATGTCAAAATAGTCATCCACGCGGTTGTTCGGTTCTACCAGCCCCAGAAAAGTCGGCTCAAACCTATTTCTGTCAAGGTTGGACATGAGGTCTACAAGGTGGTTTTCGGAGCCGCTGATTCCCGTTATCTTTTGAATGTGCAGGATTCTGTGTGCCAAGGCATATTCCCCTAAATATTTTCCTGAAGATTATTTTTCAAAGTATACTCAATATCGACTTTAACTGCAACCTGATATTCTTAATATTTCAAAATTACCGCTTTTCGGCCCGCTTTATTTAAATCTTTTTTATACAATTTTTTTTGACAAAACCTATAGTATTTGATATTGTTTACTCGTTGAACGTTTTGGAGATCGATGTGGACAGAGAGGAGATAAGAACGCTCCGTATAATGGAGGAGATAGAGAGGGATAATACCATCAGCCAGAGGACCCTCTCCCAGAAGATCGACATCTCCGTGGGGCTTGTCAACCGCTTTATAAAGAGGCTTGTGGAGAAAGGGTATTTCAAGGCCACGACCATCCCCTCCCACCGCGTCAAGTATATGCTCACTCCGAAGGGGATAGCTGAAAAGACCCGTCTCACCTATGAGTACCTCAGGTATTCCCTCAGGTTCTACAGGGAGCTCAAGGATTCCCTTCAAGAGGTGCTGAGTGAGATAAGGGTCGACGGCATCGATAATATACTCCTTTACGGCACAGGCGAGATAGCGGAGCTTGCGGTCTTATTTTCAAGGGTAAACGAAATTGAGATTGTCGGAATCGTGGACGACAGGGCAGGCGGCCTCTGCCTTGAGATGAAGATCTCACCACTGTCTGAGATCAGGGATTTTTCATTTGATGCAATTCTCATCCTACATACTGAAGAGGTTAAGGAAAGGATCTCATCTCTAAGCGAGCTCGGGGTGGAAAAGAGCAAAATATACACGCTGAAAAGGAAGAGGTAACAGCGTCTTTTTCAATTAGAATTCACATCTTTATTTAAATTCTGTATTCAAAGATAAATATGTCAAAAGATATCAAAAAAGTAGTGGTTACAGGCGGTGCGGGCTTTATCGGATCGCACCTTTCGGATAGGCTCGTTTCCCTTGGGAATGAGGTTTTCGTAATCGATAACTTCGACGACTACTATCCCGAGAAATTCAAAAGGAGAAATATTGAATCCCTCCTGAAAAAGGATGGGTTTAAGCTCATTGAGGGGGATATCAGGAACTACGATTTTATAATCGACTCCTTCAGGTCGATCTCCCCCGATCTTGTTGTACACCTCGCCGCAAAGGCAGGCGTAAGACCCTCCATAAAGAATCCTCTCCTCTATCAGGAGGTGAACGTCCTCGGCACAAACAATATCCTCGAGGCCATGAAGGAGCTCGATATTAAGGACCTCCTCTTTGCCTCCTCATCCTCCGTCTACGGCGACTGTCCCAACATCCCCTTTTCGGAGGACGACCTCATGGCCAAGCCGATATCCCCCTACGGCGTTACCAAGAAATGCTGTGAGGAGCTTTGCTACACCTATCACAAGCTGTACAACCTGAAGATTCTTTGCTTTCGTTTTTTCACCGTATACGGGCCGAGACAGCGTCCGGACATGGCGATCCACAAGTTCACAAACCTGATAAACAACGGATCTAAAATAGAGGTGTACGATCAGGGGAAGGGGAGCAGGGATTACACATATATCGATGATATAATAGACGGGCTGATTGGCGCGTTTGGTTTCATATCATCCGAGACCACGCCCTTCTATGAGATAATAAATTTGGGGGAGTCGGTGTCCGTTAATCTTTTAGAGCTTATAGAATTGATCGAATCGGGACTGGGAAAGGAGACCGAAAAGGTCATGCTGCCCCGCCAGCCGGGAGATGTAAAACGCACTTTTGCGGATATAGAAAAGGCAAGGAGTCTTTTAGGCTATAATCCAAACACGTCCATGAAGGAAGGCGTCGAGAGATTCATCGAGTGGTTTAAAAATCCTTGGTAGCGGCAGGGCTTTTTATTTTATAGATCTGCCGTCAACGCACGGCTTTCCCTTCTTCTTTTCCCCAGATTAGATCCTTGAAAAGCTCCTCGGACTCCTTTAACTGCCTTTCGAGCCCGAAATAGGGGAGTTTTTCCCTTGACGCCGATACAATTTTCGAGGCGAATTTTTTGTTCGTTATTATCCTCTCTATCGCCGCCTTCAGCGCGTCTTTATCCTTCAACGGAACCAAGATCCCTGTCTTACCGTCTTCTATAATCTCCGGATTACCCGTGATATTTGTTGCCACTACGGGGATACCGGCGTTGTACGCCTCGATAATTACATGAGCGAGGCTCTCGTATTCCGTGTTCAGGACGAAGACATCGGCGAAGGATAAAAACGATATTATCTGCTCGTTCGGCACCCTTCCTATGAAGTGAATCCGATTTATTACCTTCAATGATTTTGCCAAATCCGTAAGTCTCTCTCTCTCGGGTCCGTCCCCAATTATCAAAAGGTGTATATCCTTCGGAAATTGTGCCGTAACCTCGATAAGGGCGTCTATTCCCTTCCATGGAACGAGGCGGGCTATTGTGGCAACGATCTTTCTCGCCCCCTTCGGTTTTTCAAATTCCGGCGTGGGTATTTTTCTCGGATTTATCAGCTCGATGGCGTTATGTGTCACGGATATCTTTTTCTTGTCTACACCCCATATCTTCGTCAGTCCCGCAACGTAGTTACTCCCCGATATTACAAGGTCGGCGCTCCTGGCAAAGTAATTTCTTATGAGTCTCATCACCATGATTATGGGACCGTAAGACTTCAGCTGAAACTCGTCGAGTCCGTCCACTGTTATTCTGTTTCTCCTGGCGTATTCCCAGACTATATCTCCAGCTACCCTGATGGCGAGCCTTTTCCTCAAGAAAAAATTGGCCATTTGAACCGGAAGGCCCGTATCCCAGGGGCCTCCTCCCGTATCGTAGAGGAGGTCGTAATCCCGCCCATACTTGACAATAGAAAGAAACAGGCTCAAAGACCTTGTAAAGATACTCCCCCTTTTTGGAATTCTCGAAAGGTAGAAAGGATCGTCGGGTAACTTATTTACCTCCGATAAGGCTATTACCTTCACCTTGTGCCCCTCTCCGTAAAGGTAGTGGGCGAGGTTCCTCACGTAAGTGGCCGGACCTCCCGATTCGGGATAGTAGATAGAAGCTATGAACAAGATCTTTATTCCCTTGAGAAGCCTGTCAAAAACTCTCTCCGTTTGTGCAAAAAGCCTGTTCCATCCAAAGTAATTAAGCCTCTCTCTTGAATTTGAAACCAGCCTCGCTGAATATCCGGTGTCGTTGATCAGCCTCATTATCGCATTCTTCAGCGCTTTATTATCCTTTACAGGAACCAACAGGCCGTTTTTACCATTCTCAACAACCTCGGGATTTCCACAAATATCGGTGGCAATCACCGGAACACCGACGGAGAACGCCTCAAGGATAATATGGGGAAGTCCCTCATATTCGGTGTTCAGGACAAATACGTCGGAATGTGAGAGGAGGGAGAGAACTTCCTTTTGAGTAACACGTCCCGTAAAGCGAACCCTCTTGTCTATCCCTAAGGTTTCCGTCAATTTTCTGAGGTTTGAAAGCTCCGGGCCGTCTCCTATCACCAAAAGATTGACGTCATTATCAAGCTCCGCAATTACCCTTATTATGCCGTCTATACCCTTCCAGGGCACCAGCCTTGCCGCGGTGGTTATAATCTTCTTTGATCCCTCCCATCCCTTTATGATCTCTGGTATCTCCTGGTTCCTTTCGCTAAAATCAACCGCATTGTGAATAACGGAGATATTTTCCCTCTTGACACCCCAGCCCGCCACCAGCTCCGCCAGATAGTGGCCCGGGGTAATAACTAAATCTGCGCCCATTGTTGTCTTATTTCTTAAGTACTTCAGGAGAGCTATCTTTGGACCGTAAAATTTACCCTGAAATTCATTGATGCCGTCATCTGTCAACCTGTTTCTTCGCACATATTCCCAGACGTTGTCTCCAACGACCTTGGTCACCAATTTCTTTTTCAAAAAAATATTCGCCCACCTAATCGGTATGCCTGTGTCCCAGGGACCTCCATTATCGTAAATGATATCCACATCCTTGCCGTGTTTCAGAACCGCCCTGAAAAGTCTAAATGACCTCCTAAATATCGTGCCTTTTTTTGGTATCCTGATTATATAAGGGGGGTCATCTACATCGATCTCTATTTCAGAAAGTGCGATGAGCTTTACGTGATGGCCCTTGTTGTGGAAGTCCTGGGACAGCCTCCTGACGTAGGTCGCGGGCCCGCCGGATTCAGGCGGGAAGATAGATGAGATAAAGATAATGTTCATATACTATATTACGAGTACAAGTTATTGTCCGCTTCTATATTTTATTGTCAAGTCTCCACTACTATTTCATAGCGCCAAACATCTCCCACAGGTTACCCTTGATCCCCTGCTTCCTGAATTCCGCAAGGGGACCCTGATCGTACCTCTCCGGCTTTTGATCCGGTGTAAGCTGCTGGCCGGCCATAATCATGTGCCCTGGGAAGAGCCAGTTGTTGCGCTTAAGGGATGCCTCCGCCACAAAGCCCACCACCTCATCGGCCACATCCGGGGATATATAAAATACCGGCTTCAATCCCACTCCCTCTTCTCCGACCACCCTGTCCCTTTTGGCGATCTTGTGCATACCCGTTCCTGAATAGAGGCGGATTCCCACGATTGCCAAGACTGCCGTCGGGGCAATCTCGTCAATCGAATCGACGGTCTCCTTTAGCGTGTCGAGAGTCTCCCCTGGGCCTCCAAATATCATGCTCAGGCAGCACTCTATGCCCATCCCCCTTGTCAACTCGACTGCCCTTACCACATTATCCTTCGTGAAGTTCTTTCTCAGGTTTTTAAGCACCCCCTCCGAAAGGCTATCCACACCGTAGTCGACCCCTGTAAAACCCGCATCTTTAAGCACCCCCAACAGCCTCTCCGATACAAAACCCGGATTCATATAAGCCGAAAACCTTAAGCCTATCTTTCTCCTTTTTATCTCTTCGGCAACCTCTATTGCGTGCTCCGGGGGGTTATTGAATACGTTGTCTACAATAAAGAAGGTGTCCGCCCCGTACTCCTTGTTGGTTTTCTCTATCTCGTCTACTATGGCCCCCGGATCTCTCAATCTGATATCCTTCCCCTCCACGACCGGATACGTACAATATATACAGTCGATGGGACATCCCCGTTTTGTCTGTATCCCGACCATGCCGCCCCACTTCTGATAGGCGGCACTATCGAGCAGATCCCTTGCGGGGGTACATATCTTGTTGACGTCAACCCTTGTCTTGTTTCCGTTTCGTTGCAGCGTTTTGCCCGCCTCCCTTGTAATGAGACCGGGCACTTTATCCAAGCTTCCCCCGTTTTCCAGAGAATCTGCAAGCTTCACAATCGCATCTTCCCCCTCACCCAGTATCCCCATCTCGACTCCCGTGAAATCGAGAAACTCCTCCGGCATCAGCGTAAAGGCAGGCCCCCCCATCACAATGGGACCGAAGTGGGACGAGCGTATCTCGTCTATGAGGTTTTTATGTCCCTCGGCGTAGGTAAGAACCAAGGGGTAGGCGACATTATCGACGTTTCTTATCGAGACACCGACAAGATCCGGTCCAAAAGACGATATTTTATCTTTGACCTCTCTTGAAATGTCATCCGCGAAACATATATCCAAAACATCCGTATCGTGACCCGATTCCCTCGCCGCCGAGGCGACATACGCCGCCCCCAACGGGAAAACCGGATCTGGAACCAGCTCTCTGTTTGCCGAGACAATAAGTACTCTCATCTTCCTCCCATCACCTTTTTTGTCATCACTTAATATATACCACAAACCACACCCTTCTCCTTTTTACCCCACAAATCCTCAAGGCCTCGATTTCCCAATTTAGGCCGATTCATGCAGAACGTCCCCGTTTCTATCCTCCCTCCTACTCCCGTTCCCCTCTCCCTTGCTCCTATCTTTGACAATACACGTTCCTTTTATCGTCTTCTCAATCGAATATCCCTTCTCCTCCATAAACTCCTCGAAGGGACGATAGTTCGTCTGCACCTCGTGGAGCGTATTTGAAAGCGTTCTCTTTACTATCTCCATCGTCGTCTGGTAGTTTCTTCTTATAAATGGATTTTTTGAAAACCATGTCTTGTAGAGTATCTTAGGTCTTAAGTGAAACCTCGACTGTATCTTCTCCACTGTTCTCAACATCTTGTCGTGGGGGATCGTATCCGTCTCCACGACCGGCGTGAACATATCCCACAAATCCCAGTTGTATTCCTTTATCATGTCATTTTCCAGATATTCCTCATAATAGGGCGTCCCCGGCACCGGGGTGAATATCTGGAGCGCGAATATATCGGAGTAACCCTTTATCATCTCGTAGGTGGCCCTCAGGGTCTCCGCCGTATCCTCCCTGTGACCCCACATGACGTTTGTCAGAAGTACAAGATCCCGCTCCTTGGCGGCCTTCATCGCCTTTATCACATCACCTACCCTTTGATTTTTCCCCCACTTATTCGTAATATCCTGACTCGCCGTCTCTACCCCGAAGGACATCTGATATAGACCCAATTTCTTTAGCCTGTCGATCAGATCAAGATCCCTTAAAAAGAGTTCTACCCTCGTCTGGTACCAGAAGGTTATCCCTTTAAGCTCCCTGCTTTCGAGCTCTTCTATGAATTCCGTTATCCTCTCCCTCTTCCAGTTGAAAGCGTTGTCGACGAAGTAGAAGTTTGTCCTGTTGTACTCCTTGCTCAAAAGCTCCATCTCGTCGACCATGTTCTTTGCATTCCTCGACCTCCAGGTGTGGTGCCAAAAGGCGGTCTCCGAGCAGAAACGACATTTGCCGAAACAGCCTCTCGTCGTTGAAATCATGATCGACTCATAAGGTATCATCCCGAGGGTCGGGAACCTGTACGCCATTACATAGTCTTCCGGGTTTTTTACTTTGAGCATCGGAAGGAGGCGGTACGCCGGCATCGGCAGATCGTTTATATCCTCCACAAGCTCCCTATCCGGAGTCTGAATGAAATTCCCTCCGTTTCCGTTGTCCAGATATGCGATTCCCTTTATATTCGAAAAATCTTTTCTCCCCTCTCCCAGCCGGCTGACCAGCTCCGCGAACGTGGCCTCCCCCTCTCCCCTCACGATAAAGTCTATATCCCCGTTGACACTAAGGCTCTCCTCTGGAAGTGCCGTCATGTGTGCCCCTCCCCCAACGACTACTATCTTAGGGTCAATCATCTTCGTCAGTGTAGCCGTGTGAAAGGCGTTGTTTATCGTGTTTGTTGAATTGTTTGATATGCCCACTACATTCGGTCTTCCCTCCCTTATCATCCGCTCGAGGTCATCCCAGCAGTTCTCAAAAGTGGTGACATCCAATATCTCGACTTCGTGTCCCTCCCTCTCCATATAAGCCGCCAGCTGGGTCACCGCGGGAGAAGGTATGTGTCCCATGAAATACTTAAAAACCTGCTGCGGTGGATCTATAATAAATATCTTCATATCCCCTGTTCCGTAATTTCCTTATTGATTTGATATTATATCTAAAACAAGCCCCGTTATCAATCTATTTATGGTTTATATCTTGTCTTTATTCCATTTTGTGTTGAATATTCTTTCTGTATGTTGTATATTTTACTCTAATATTTTTAGAGAGTATTTTTGAAATCGTTTAGACACATACTCGGCCTCTTTCTCGGTTTCGGCCTCAACGGCGTCATCATTCCATTTGCGATCTATCACGTCAATATCTTCTGCGACAGGCTCCTTGGCTTTGAGACCTTCGGCACCGATGAGGTCAGGATCCCTTTTGGGATCATCTTTCTCGCCGTCGGTCTTTTCTTCGTCTTCTGGGCAAATGCAATGCTTATTGTTAGGGGAAAGGGCGGGCCCTTCAACTACCACCGTCTCGTAACCATAAGCCCGGTAACAGAAAAGCTGGTTATAACGGGCCCCTATCGCTTTACGAGAAACCCAATGGCCTTCGGGGCCTTTACCGCTTATCTCTCTATACCGATCTTCATCGGCTCGATCTCCGGGATACTCCTGTTTTTCTTTTTCTTCGCCCTCGCCTATCTCTATTTCAAGAAGATCGAGGAGAAGAGGCTTTTGGAACACTTCGGAACCGAATTTGAGGAATACCGCAATAGGGTCTCCCTTATCTTTCCCCTGCCTCCAAAAAAATCATGATTTATTTATCTTTATACCTTTGCCCTATAATACAAAAAGCCCCGACCTCAGCCGGGGCTAACTATTTTTTCCTTGCGTCAAAAATGGCAATAGACTACTAATTCTTCCCCTCTATCCATTAATCCTCAGGAATGAAAAACAGCTTTTTTAGCCCTACTGCATTATCGCCACCGCCCTGCCGCCGTTTAACAGATCATAGATCAGACCTTCTATTCCCGATTCAGAAATAAATTCATTAAGCTCGGGGAAATACTTGAACAGGATGCAGTGATCCTGAAGCTCCTTTAAGGCGTCCAGAGGGATCTCGTCTCCGCTCTCCTCCAGAATATTTCTTGCCTCCATTATCTGCCTTTTTACCGTCTCTATGAGCTTTTTATCAACGTTTCTCTCTTCTCTCGTTTCCATTATTATTGCCTCCAAATATCCTTTTCTCTTTACAGCCCCTTTAACTTTAATTGTCTCGTTTATGCCAATTTTTCTTACAAGTCTCCATGGAGATCCAAGAAAAGCCTCAACAAGACGTAGTTATCGGGTAGGTTTATTGCGTACATCTCCTCGGAGCTCATTATATAGCGACAGTATAGATGAAAAGCAACGAGGGTTTGCTGATCTTGAGGAAGAATCTTGTTGATTATCATGACGGTATTCCCGTTCTCTCTTGCGAGAATTCCGTGGTGGGTCATCCTTTCAAACGCAACCAAGATGCCCTTCTTTTCAGCAAATATCTCAAAGTCATCAAGATTTTTTATCTCCTCAACCTCCGACCCTAAAATACTTTCTTCCTCAAAATCTATTTCAATTATTTTCGCCGTTTCCGTTCTCATTTTATCCTCCTAATTTATTGTCATAAAATTACGTTCATTTATATTCATCCCCCGGTTTCCACAAGGGGAGGACCAACTGGCCTCTCGTTCTTTTTAAAAGTGATATTGCTTCGCCCGTACTTACGAATTTTATTATCTCCCTCGGCTCGCCGTCTTCTCCTTTTACCACCAGAAAATCCCCCGATGACATCGGGTTTTCGCCAAGGCTCTTGAGGTATTCCATGATGTCTCTTATCTTCTGAAGGCTGAGCCTTGCGGTTCTAAGCGCATATATTACGGAAGCCTCCCTTATGTTCAACTCAGTCCATAGGGTTCCCTTGCCTCTGTAACCGCCTCCCTCCACATTTATCAGTCCTCCTTCGCTCCATCTCATAAGGGTCCTGTATGGAATATTCAATATTCTCGCCGCCTCCGCCCCGCTTTTCTTTTCTCCTTTTTCTCCCCTGTCATCCATAATCTAAATATTTTTCAGCCCTCAATGCTGTACCAAGTTATTTTTTGAATAGTTTTTTAATAACCGATTTCCACTACTTTGAAGATCGAGTTTTCTAAAATAAGCCCTCCTTTTCACCGATTTCTATTCATCCTTCATTTTTCTACTCATGGCCCAGTTTTTTCCCCTGCCTTCCATAATTGCTACAATGATTTAACTACTCTTATCCGTCAATTTTAAAACCTCAACCGGCCTTCTCAAATACATCTAATGAAACACTATTGGAACCCACAGTATCTTTTATCTAAAATTAAGGTTGCCACTATCTCAAAAACAAATCTCCATCAACCCTTATTCCAATCAACAAATTCGCCAATCTGCCATCGATCGAACGTCAAAAATAATGGTTTTCCTCCCCGTCTTTTTATTATGCCATTACGGCATATTATGTCGCTATGGCATAGTTTAATGGGAATTAAGATGGATGTCAAGAAAAAAATGGATTTTTTTAGGTTTTTTAGGGACTTTTTTTGTTTTTTGCTTTTTGATTACCAGATATTTTAATGTTTTTGTTAGATTTTTTAGTTTTACAGCGGTATGAATTGAATTTTGAGACAGGAAAAATATGAAGTTTTTAACTACTTAAAAACTCTAGAAATTTAAATAGTCCTATTTATTGTATTTTTCATATAATACGGGATTTGCTGAAAAAAAGGGGTGCAAAAACTCAATTTTGCACCCCTGATATTTTGTAGTTTGAATTTACACTTTTACTTAATCTGCGTCACCCTTTCCCCATACCCCTTTAGTCGATCCAATATCATTCATTCATCCATCCACCCACACTTTTTCCAGACAATCCTAAATTATATCCGTCCTTATCCAACCTCCCCCTCCCCTCCCAATCTTAAAATTTCGCCTACCAGACTCCTATTCCTTCATGTTACAGGGCAGGCAAATGGAGTTTTCCTCCTCCTCTTTTTCCGTCCATAGCACATCGGATATCTTCACACCCTCGTGCACGCCGAGCTCATCGCATGGGTAAAGCTCTCCCTCGTAGTAGATGAAGGATTTGACATCAAGCGTGTTTTCATATTTACCCGGCTTTATATCGCAGTCCGCGACGGCCTGGTATTTCAATACTATCCTGTTGTTGTAGCGCAGACTCGGTATGTACCAGTTTAGTTTTTTGCTTCCCACCGGATCCGCCGAGGGCTTACCGTTTATCGTGGTGGTTCCCGGCACGTAGTGGAAGTCATCCGCCAGGGTATCCTCGACCCTCATCCTTGTCAGCGTGTTATTTACGGCCAGGTCGTGTTCATCCACGCAGTAGTTCTCCATAATCACGAGGAAGGTGAACACGCCGCACGGCTTGCCGTCTTTCGGCGATTCGTCAACTACGATCTTGACGCTCCTTATAATCTGAGGCGAGTATACATCCTTTTCTATACTGTTTTTCACTCCCTCCTTCTTATCATTATTTTCGGGATACCTCTCCAGACTTCCTATCTCGAGGATCCTGTTCATGAAGGTGATCATGTGGTATGCGGTCAGTATCTTCTTCTCCTGCTCCATGTACGGCTGGAGCTCCGAGATAAGCATAATGGTGAATATCAGGTCGAGATTCGTGTAGCTGAGCTCGACCTTCGTCTTTCCCTGATGGTCGTATATTGTTCCGGATGACAGATAGAGACCTAACTGCTGATCCCATTTCTTTTCGTCCAGCTTGAGGAATACGTTCAAGGCCGTATCGAGATATTTCTTGTCACCGGTGACCTCGTACGTCCTGTAGAGGGCGTTTAGCGGGATCGTATGGGTCCCTATCGACTCGAACTCGCATAGCTCATTGTATGGAGTCCCGTCCTCCTTCACCACCGCTATGACTCCCCTACCGTCTATCATCTTGTCCATGATGAAATCCGCCTGGGCCTTTATCATCTCCATAATCTGGTCATGAAGCTGTCCTTCGGGAAGCGTCGTTACTATCCTCGTCAGGATATCGAGGGCCATCCCCACCTTTACCGCATCTACGCTTCCCGTTATCAAGGTACCGTTCTTCTTGTCGTAGTGATTATCGACGAGGGCCTTGACGTAGAATGCGAGAAGCTCTTCGTCCACCTTTTTGTCCCCGAGGTAATTAGCGTGCTCGTTGAAGAGGCCTTCTTCTCTCTTCTTGTTCCAGAGGGCTATCGCCCAGATGAGTGATACCTGATCGAAGAGATCGCTGTTCTTGTCTTTCACGACCGGGACTTCTTTCTTCAGCTCTTTATCCCACTTGAACACGAACTCGTGCGGTATGTAGCCTCTCTTCTCTTCCTTCATCTTCTCGGTCAAATCCACGAGGAAGCGGTGTTTCGCAACCACAGCCAGCCTCATCGTATCTTTAACCAGTCTGTCCGAAGGCTCTTTTTCACTCTTGTCATTCAGCTGATCGAGAAGCTCCATCTGCCTTATCATCGTCTGGGCGATCGATGACGGGTATAGGGAATTGTCGATCTCCTCCTTAATCCATCCCTCTTCTATCTTCTCTTCGTAGTAGGGCTTGCCCTCCGCATATTCGAGATAGATTATATCTTCAAATCTCTCTTTTGTGCCGATAGCCCCCTTGACCTTGTCTATCACCTTTCCTGCAAAGGATTTGCCTGCTTCGCCCTCTTTGGGCGCCCTCTTGGAGACAAAATCCTTGAGGAACTCATCGGGCGACATTCCCCTCTTCTTCGCCATATCCTTTACTACGTCTGACCCGGTAAGCTTTATTCCCATGGTCGAGTTCAAGGTGAGGTTCTTCACGTTGAATCCAGCAACCTCATAGCTCAGGTAAGCGGCGTAGTGTGGTATGTCGGGATCGGCAAAGTACGGGTTGAACGTCGGGAGCTCTGTCTTCAGGTTTTTCTCGTAGTCGTAGATCAACGATGAGAAATACATCCCTATATCCGTCTCGAACGTATCGTCCACCTTTGTGCTTACAATCAGTTCGGGAGTATCGAACCTCAGGTTCGCCTTCCACTTCTTCCAGTCGTATACCTTCGGCTCGTCCCCGGATGCTATAGCTCCCGCCGGGGTTAGGTTTAAGACCATCTTCCGCACAAGTATCGGCGCGAGGTCTCTTGTCTGATCCTTATCCCTTATCGGCGTTATAATCGGCTTTATGTAGGACCTTCCGTTGGGGTCTTCCGGTATGAGAGTCAGCGGTGCGTGCCATGGGAAGAAGCGGTTCTCGTACAGCTGGAGCTGCGCCTGGTCAAGGATACGCTCGGTGGTGTAAGACATCTTGTCGAGGTAGTCGTATATATTGTCCGGATCGCCGTTAAGCGTAAGCTCCCTTAACGCCGCTATTAGCGCGCCTATCGACTGGGGTGTCAGTATGACCTCGTAGTCGTACTCCTCTTCATCAACGAAGATCAGGTATTCCTCTTTCCAAAGCTCTTCCACCATCCAGTCGTAGACCTTCAGGGCTGCCTCTCTGTATTTCTTGTCCTCCGTTACAGCGTACGCCGTGAGGAACGCCCTTATAGCGAGGGCGTTATCCACAAGAGTTCTCCTCGTTCCCGTATCGGGTTGACCCTTGGAGTAATCGTAGCTTGTGTAGACGCCGCCGTCCTTCTTGGAGACGAGGTTTTCGAGCATGAAGTCCGCTATGTATGTGATCTTCCTCTTCGGGCCTTCGCTGTTAAGCCTCAAATCCCTGTTGTCGTTGTAGACCGATCTCAGCGCAAGTACTGTAAATCCGAGGTCGGAAACCTTTATAATATTGTCATTTTCGCTTCCGGCACCCGTTGGTCCGTGGAAGCTCAGGAAGGTCTTGTCATCGGCATTGTAGTGTATCTTCTCGATTATCTTGTACGTCTCCTTCAGCCTCGCATCTATGGTCTCGATATTCTCTCTGGCCTTCGGATCGGTGGAGTGAATAAGGACACTTCTCAGCTTCGAGAGTCCCCAAAGCATCGACACGTGATCGTAAAGGGTGCTCACCTCGTCGACCACCTCGTATTTGAGCCCCGGTCTTCCCTTGTCTATCTGTATCCTACTGTAGTGCGGGAAGTAGGTGACCGGCGGCGAGAACTCCGCGGTCACTGCCAACTCTTCAAAGGCCGATTTCGTCTTTTCCATCGACTGGGCGAGAAGCAGTCTGCCGAAGAATCTGTCCGTCGGGTCTTCGCTCTTGAGGTATTTGTCTATCTGGAAGGACGCCCTCAAAAGCGTAAATCCCAGGGCCGCCGGCATGATGTTCTTGTCCATGAACGCCTCTTCCCAGGCGAGCTTCCCGTCGGTTATTTTATCCTCGAGGTAAGGATAGGAGCCGAAGTACTCCAGGAAGATGGGATCGATATCGGGAACTTCGCTTAAGCCCGCTTCTTTGGCCATCTCAAGTAGGTATTGATCGAGTACGTCCTCCGGCTTCTTGCCCGTCTCCTTCGCCTCTTCAAGGATCGCCGGCGAATAGGCGAACGGGATTCCCAGCTCCGACTTCATCACCACGTTTCCGAGGTTGTACTGGGCGTATTCGCCGAGCTTTTCGATTATCCTATTGTAGAGGCCGGTCATCAGGTACTTGTCCTCGGGGTCGATGCCCTTTGCGATAAGGAGCGGGTTGAGGTAATCATTGACCATAAAGAGCTCGGTCGCCCCGTACATGGCGATATCCGTCTGATAGTATATCTCCGGGTATCCGGGCAGCGTGTTTTTGAAGTCTTGGGACTTTATGACAACCTTTCTCACGCCGAGACAACATGCCGGTTTCTTCTCCTTCTCTTCTTCTTCAACTTCACCGGGTATCTTCTCTCCGGGCAGCTCTCCCACATCAATGGGAATTCCACCTATTCCCGGTAGGGTGGCGACCGGTCTCAGCGCCTTACCCTTTACCGATACCTTCGCTTCGGCCGTCAGATTCTCGATCTTTCCCGAGCTGTCGGCGACCGCCAAGACCACTGTGTTTACGTTTATCCCCCGCTTGGCGCTTTGTGTTACCACAGCGTGATACTTCAAAACAACCGTCGTTTCCGGTGCGACCGTACCGATGTTCCATGTGTACGGATTCGATCCGGAAGGATCTGAAAATACCGATCCGTCGAGCAGGGTCGTCCCCGGTACATATCTGAAGCCGTAGGGCATCGTGTCGGTAAACGTTGCGTTATACAGTGTGGATTTCCTGTTGTTCCTGAACGTCACCGTATAGCGCACAATCCCGCCCTTCTTGACGCTCGTCGGATCGGCTTCCTTTTTAAGCTCTATCTTGTTTACGGGGATGAAGACCTCTGCCGTATCCTTATCGTCGTGATCGGTATCCGCCACCGTTATGTGTGAGCCGTCCCTTATTATATCCTGGAGGTTTCTGTCCATACCGTCTGTAACGGCCGTATTTATCCGCGTCCCACCAGGCGCCGATGGAGTTACCCTTGCCTGGAAAGTTATCGTAAGGGTTGACCCCGCCGCCGGGGCCGGAGGTATGGTGTAGTTGTTCTGCCAGATGAGATCCCTGCCGGAGATCGTGGTCGGATCTCCGATATTCGCGCTTCCGGCCACGTATTCAAATCCCAGCGGCAACGTGTCTGTGATGTTCACGTTTATGGCGTCTCCCAGCCCCACGTTTTCTATGGTGTAGGAATAATCTACGATACTCCCGTGGACCGCCACCGTCGTGTTGGCAGGATTCCCGTCAATAGCCGTCACAAGCTTTTCGGTGACGAGGAAAGGCTCGTGGGTATAGATCGTCGTATCAGCGTCGTCCGTTGCGTCCGTATCGGCCGGGACATCCGCGCTCCTGTCTGCATGTATCGCGGCATTCGATCCGTCGAGGCCCGCCCCGGTAACGTAGTTCTCCGCCACCAGCCCCTCGACTATGTCTGAATTCACATACACCCTGTATGTAATCTCGAGGGTGTTTCCGGCCCCAGAGGGAAGTGTTATGTCAAACGTAGGCAGGTACCACTCCATCACCTCGTTTACACCGGGACCTCCCGGCGTGGTTATTGCGGGGTGGGCCGTCGATGACGTGGCGTCCCAAGTGGCGCTGGAATATACAGGTGGTGGTCCCGCCGCTATCGGCGGTGCCGATGTTCCGGATCCGTAGACGACCCCCACGGGCAGTCTATCTACCACCCTTATCTCGTAGGCCGTACCGTCCCCCACGTTGTTTACCCTCATCCTGTAGGTCACGTAGTCCCCCGGCTGGATGCTGTTGTTTCCGGGCCCGAAGGCGACGCCGTTGATGTCCACTACCTCCTTGTCAACGGTCAGGGCAGGAACTCCAGCCGTAAACGATGCGTTGTCGCTGTCGTCCGTGTCGGTGTCTCCCGCAGGGATGTGGAGCGAATTGTCGGTCGGTATGGTGTTTCCGAGATTATCCTCTCCCGCAACTCTGGCAACGTTGTCGTAGAGGTTGGCGTTGAGCACATTTGTCGTAACCACCCCTTCGAACGTAAGGGTGAATGTCGCTCCGCCCGCTATATCAGGTATGGCCCATGTATACGGGTTTGTCCCCGATGGATTCGCCGCTGGCACTCCATTGTAGAGCGTCGAGCCTGCCATATATGTAAGCTCCGCCGGCAGCGTGTCCGTTATCGTGACGCCCGTTGCCAGACCGCTTCCAATATTAGTCACTGCATAAGTGTACGTAATGGTGTCTCCAGGCTCGGCGAAATCTATAACGCCTCTCGAAACTCCGTTCTTGTCTGCGATGTTCGTTATATTCTTTACCGTCTCAAACGCCGGCACATGGACCCTGATATCGCTGGCAATGTCGCTTGCGCTTTCCGTATATCCAGCGGATCCCGTATATACGTAAGTGGCTCTGTTCGGAATAGTGTCGTTGTCGTCGTTCTGGTCTATATCCGCCACAACGGCGTTGAAGGTGATTATCAGGGAGCCTCCGCTTGACGCGTCGACACTCGTAAGACTCCACCTGATCGTGGATGCCGTGCTCCCGTCATACGTGGGCCCTAATAACGCCGGGTCTGCAGCATTGACTCCTGTGTTCGAGTTTATAACGGTTCCATTGGGGAGGGTCAATACAGCGCTGTCAGCCTGATAGTATATCCCCTCTCCCATGAGGTCCGAAATATCGAGGGTCGGTATGGTAGCGTGGGGCAGAGTGGTCATAGTTATAGTGTATGGAACAACGTCAAGGATTCCAGACACCACTCCTATCGTGAAATCCCTTATCGCCCCGTCCGGGGTCTTGTCGATCGTCGCTCCCGTCTCCACCGTCACGGTGTTGTCGGTCCTCGCCGCATAATCATTAAGCGCGCCTCCAACGCCGTCCGTGCCGTTTCGCTCGTTGGTATTTGAACCGCTGGTGCTCGTCCACGTTACGTAAACGTTGTTGGTTAAATCCAAGTTAGGTATTACGCTGCTGTCTACCTTCGCCTCATACGTCAGTGTTTTGGTATCTCCAACCAGCAGCTCGTCAATCGTCCACGTTACCGTGCCCGCAGTAGCGTTACCAACGGCTATATCTGCCGAAACATCGGGTATCTTTGTAAGGGAAAGCTCATCTAAATTGAGCTGCCCAGGTAGCGTATCCAATACCACCGAATCATAAGCGGTGCTCGTCCCGTTATTGGTTACCGTCAGTGTATATGTAATTACATCACCCGCCGCCACGGGCACACCGCCTGTATTGTCCGCCTTCGTAACTACTATGTTAGCCTCATGCACTACAAGATCGGTCGCGTCATCAGAACCACTGTCCGTAAACGTACCGGCCGTAAGGTCATATCTCGCAACGTTATCTATTGTAGTGGGAGTAGGGCTGTCTTGGTTGCCGACAACATTGGCAACTATCACATCAAAGCTGATTGTCAGATCGCCGCCGCTGGACGCATTGAGTGAACTGTAATTCCAAGTGAGAGTTGTGGCAACAGACCCGTCATGTGGGAGAGCGGGAACTGCACCATCAGGCTCCGGCGTTGTATCTGGATTACCGTTCGGCAACGTGATACTTGCGGTACCCGGTACATAGAACATTCCGGGTTGTAAATTGTCAGTAATAACAAGGGTCGGTATCGTAGCGTCCGGAAGCTCGACAACTATCGTATATGTCCTCGTATCTCCTATAGTTACATCCGCCGTGCCGGGAGCTCCATTAAGAGTCTTAGTTATGGTGGATACGTTGTCCACCGTTACAGAGTCTGTCTCGTCGAGGAAATAGTTGTTTAAGCTTCCTCCCGTTCCGGTTCGTTCCTCCGCCGGACTTGTAGGCGTCCCCGAAGTACTCGTCCACTCGACGTGGGTTCTGTTTTCCAGTATCTGGTTGGGAATCACATCGTTATCCACGGTAACATCATAGTCTACTTCAAAGAAGGAACCGTTGGCTATATCCACGGGACCCCATTCAAGAGTCGTATATCCTACACTTGGCGTATCCGGATAAACATTTGCCGGTGCGGGAGTAATCGTTCCCAGTGTCAATCCCGGGGGTACGATATCCGTTATTATCACGTCATATGCATTTGCGTGACTTGAAGCGGTGTGGTCAACGCTTATGGTATATGAAAGCGTGTCTCCCGCATCAACAATCCCGATTGGCACATGCGCTTTTGTAACCTCAAGATCGGCCTCGATAACGTCAACGTCATCGCTGGCGGAGTCATGAAAACTATATGTCTCTGTTGGACTTATAGTTATATCATAGTCGACATCCACCGTATTTGTCAGGTTCAGGGGGTCCTGGTTTGAAGAAATATTCTCTACGTATGCATCGAAATCGATATCTATATAGCATGAGGAGCTTGTGAAATCTGTCAGGTCCCACGTCATGGTTCCACTATCAAAGGTTACCGTGGTCGGGCACGTACAGGTGTAGGTATCATTTCCGTAAAATGCAAGACCCGTGGGCAGAAAATCCTGAATCTTTATATTTTTATATGAAGTTGAGCTAATTCCAAAGAAATTCACCCTAAGGTCCACGTGGACCACTTCCCCTATGGTAGCTTCATCTTCCACTATGCTCTTGGTGATTCCGGGTCCAACGTAGGCAGTGTCTGTGGCGTGTGCAAAAACACAGGCAACACCGCACATCCCGGATACATCCACGACGTTGTCAAGATTTTCGAAACTTGGACTTGCGATGGTATCGCAGGACAGGTCAAATGAGAAGCTAGCCCCTACGCCGTTCGCCCTGATGCTGAGACCCGTCCACATCAAGGTATGACCGGTTCCATCGGCAGGGTCCAAAACCCAATTTATTCCCTGAATCGGTATCGGGCCGATGGAGGACATATCATAGTCGGGTCCCAGGGTATCCCTTATGGTAATGGTCCCGTCCGCCACCCCGCCGGCGGTCTCGCTTACGGTAATGGTCCAGTGCGGCCAAGTAGAAGGAGGCCCTCCAGGAACGAATGTCTGGACTTCCTCGACCTTTCCCACTTCTAAAACAGGCACAGTGGGATTTATTGGTTCTGTATCGGTCAAATCCGTCGGCTCTGTATTTGTACAAAAAGCATCGTAATCCCAATCGAGGGTTGCCACGTTGTTACCGCCCGGATCTAAATAACAATTTCCCGTTGACCAATCCTGGTGTTGGATTTCAAAGGTTATTGTGATGGTCTCTCCAGATTGGATTATTCCTCCGAATAAGCTCCCATCCCAGGTGAGTGTAGTTGTTCCGCTTGGATTCGCACTACTCAGGACTCCACGAAGGTCACTCTCTATCTCCGAGTGCCCTGTAGAATATACAAAGCCGGAAGGAAGCACATCTTCAAGAGAATTGATAACTCCGTCCGCCCCGTCGTTTATGATGGTTAAAACAATAACCCCCCCGCAATTATCTATTACTCCGGTACCGCCGATTGTTGTCTCAAAAGATAAATCCGGTATTGAAATCAAGGTTGATGTGGCGGAGCTCGTCTCCGTTGTACAGCATCCCCACTCGACTTCAGCGGTGTTTTCCCTTGAAGCATCACATATTATTGGACTGCCTATTACGCCGAAGATGTCATATGTATATGTTGTGAGGCTGGGAATGTCCACCAATACCCATGGATTTGAACCGGACACGACCGCCGGTGTCCCTCCAACAGGAACTATTGGATTTGTTGGACGCAATGTTACATTTGCGGGCAGGGTATCTGTTAATAACACATCTGTGGCCACGTCATTACCGGTATTTGTAATCGTCACTCTCCACGCTACCGTGTCCCCCGGAGTGCCGAATTCCTGGCTTTTCGTGATGCTCAGGTAGGGCTCATACAAAGAAATGTCAAGGTGATGAGTTGCCTTGTCGCCACCCACATTACAAGGCGGTTCGTAGTAGAGGTGAGAGATTATGTCATCCCCCACTGTGTAGTTACATAGGGGATCCCCGCTGCCGTCTGTCTCTACCTTTACATTAAACTTTACTGTATATTCTTCGCCGGGAGCCATCCCGTCCGTGTCGTCAAAGATATATTCTATAGGGTTGGCGGTCGGATCGTCCGGGTCCGTATTAACCCCTTCTATGCCGCACCCGTTACAGCTTACTTCGCTCGATCCTAAAACATATTCCAGACCTGTGGGCAGCTCCTCCCCCAGAACAAGGTCGAAGGCCTTATACGCCCCGATGTTTCTAAATGTAACCGATACCGTTGTCTCTAAAGCTCCGCAGATATCCAACGGGCCAGAGGTCACACTCGTAATGGCTACCTTGGAGTATACCTCTTCAACTTTCGCCTGGGTAGGAGCCGTACCCGCACACGCAGTCGTCAGACAACCCCAGTATGCGCCTACATCGTTGGTTTTTCCATCGCAGTCGATAACATTTGCTGTAAGTACTATTTCAACCGTATTTCCAGGATCGATATCCCCCACATTCCAAGTAAGAGTGTTTTCAACTCCCAGAGTATTTGGATCAATTATTGGCGCAGTAGGTGTGCCGTCAACGGTCGAAGAATCCCAAAAAAGGCCGGCCCCCAACGTATCTTCTACTTCAACGTTGTATGCTTTTCCGCTCCCTCGGTTGGTTACGTAGATTGTCCATGTTGGGTTCGTCGTCGTCCTGTCCTCAACGTAGAAAACCTCCGGTGTTTTCTTTACCAGCAGATCTCCCTTCCATACAGTAGGGGCCGAATATGCAGCGGAGGTTGTGTAAGATGTTGTGCAGTTGTCCTCATATGTTATATCCGTAGTAATGTTATCTCCGGAATCACATATCTTGAAAAGATTAAATTGTATATAACCGTCCCCCAACATCGATGGATCAGCGAGATCCCCTATATTAAAAGTGAGCGTATTTGTGGAAGTATCGTATATGGGTTCGAGAGGGTCCCCTCCGCTTATAGTATTTAAGTGGTTCAATATTCCATAATATACCGGATCAGTATAATTTGGATCAGTATCATCATCAATGTAACCGTAATTACCCAAAAGATTTACTACCGCTTTAACGTCGTAGGAGGGCGTATCCTGATCTATGGCTATTCTGAACTCAGATTGTTCACACTCTATGATCAGGTTGGAGCAATGGTCGGTAATATAGTGACAGAAGAACGGGATCGTGATGCTTGGGGCATTGTTCAAAGCCTCTATCCAAACGCCCTCATGGTACGAGTCGTCCGAGCCGCAGTTCGTATCGGCATCATAGCCATCGACCAAATAGGTCGACAGGTCGAAGTTCCTTCCTGTTACGCTGCCCGTATAAAAGCAGAGCGTATATGTTATCGTAAGCACATCGCCTACATCCGGATCCGGGAAACTCCTCGAACTCAGAAAGCCGAGGTTGATCGACGATCCAAGGGTTATATCTTCGTTGGTTGTATGTGTTAAAGTTGTACTCGCATCATAGAATGAAAAGTGGGCTTGTCCTGTAATGTTTCCGGTTAATCTCTCAAACACCTGATTGTTGGCGCCCTCCTCCGTAAAATCGATGCAGTTCCATTTAGAACCGGATGATTCTAAGCAAAGACTTAATGGACCGTTAAAGGTAATCGTATTCGTGTATGTGCTACAGCTCTCGCATACCACCTCCGGGGTTGCGCCCCCCCAGGTCTTATCCAAATCGAAGAGCGCCGTAAGATCTTCACACTCTATACCGATTCCGAAGCTGGAGGAATCCGTACAGAGAACGCATGCGGTTCCTGAAAGAATTTCCGCGGTCACGTTGTTCTGAACGATCGTTCCGCACACGCAAGGGTCATAACCGGGAGCCGTAGAAGACATCCTCATGTCGTAGCTCAACGTGAACGTATAGGGCGGGCCTCCCAATGGGGTGGAGGCCGGAATAGTCCATGTTAAGGTGCGAGCCCCAGTATCAAGAACTCCGCTGCCGTAGTTTGTAACGACACCGCCTCCCGGGTACGTGTCCGTAACCACAATGGGCGGAGTCTCAAGGTCTGCCGGATTTGAATCGAGATCACACAACGGCCCGTCGTAAATAACGGTTATGCCGTATGTTTCGGGTGTGGTGTTATTAACGTAGAGGGAATCGGCGCCGTCCTTTATGACCGTCAAGACCGCCGCGTTCACCATATTGTAGGAATGATCCGGCACGGGAACGCTGACGGAACAGTTTCCAGAGCATATTCCGGTAATATTTTCAAAAGTAACCGTATTTAAAACATTGATGCCGCAATCGGTCGCGTTGTAACCATCCGCCTTCAACGTTACAGAAAAGTCAACGGCTCCCCCGTTAACACTTATATCAAACAACTGATTATTCCACCTTACGAAGTTGCTGCCCGGTGTGTATCCCGAAGGTGTTGGAGGTGTTGTTGTATCCAAAGAAAAACCTGAATCCCATGTATCTGCGATATCGGCTCTGACCGTGGGGATAGTACTTGGAGCGTGATAGGTAACGGTAAAATTGTACGTTCCGGTGCCATTCTCGTTCACTATTCCAGGCCCGCTCTTGCTGACGGTGAAATAGGCGCTCGGGGGCGCATCTCCCACCGGAAGCTCTTTTGCGGGGGGGTAAAATATGTCTCCGCAGTCATCGATGAAGGTGGGCTCGAATAGAATCGATTCGCAATCGACGGGCGAACAAAACGGATCCCACCTTAATTGGAATGAAAACGTAAAAGAGCCGGAGCCGCCTCCGGCTATTTCGGGGAATCCCTCAAATCGGCCCGTGCCGGAATTATACGTAATGCCGTTGGTCACATTTGAAACGCTAAGCTCGGAAGGAATATACGTATCGAAATAGAGGTTATTTATCTTCCCGGAATCCGTTCCGGTGTTCGTAATGTTCACGGTAACGGTATCGTAGCTGCAGAATTCAATATCCACAGTACCATCTCCGTCCGAAGTCGTGAAATTGTAGTCGAGATTTGGCGTCTTGTAATTTAATTCAATGCCTCCCTCCACTACCTCTTCACCACAGACAACATCGTAGGCGGCGCCACAGCCGTTATAAGTCCCCTTTAGATTTAAATAGATATCTTTGCAGGCACTTACATCAGCGGTTATTCTATAAGTTTCTTCATCGCCGGTAGCCATTGGGTTTGCGTAATCACAAACGTCAATAGTGTATGGCGTGGTGATTGGTACTCCAGGTGCTGCACCTAATCGTATATTTGTGAGGCCTGCGCCTTTATCAACAATCAGCTTTACATTATAAAGGTCGCCGACGCCAGTATTTCTTACCTTCACATACCACTCGGCGGTATCGCCTACAGCGCGCTCCTGTTTCATCGCAGAGCCACCGCCAGAATCTTCCAGATTAATAACGAGGTTTGGCTTTTCAACGGTAATCGGGCCCGAGCTTGCCGTGTCAGGCCCTCCGCCGTCATAGTTTACCGTAACTATCAACTCCCTGCCCACAATAGCGTCACAGTTAGGGCTGATGGTTATAGTGGCGGACCACTCGTCATCACCTCCAGGAGTAGAATCATTCGCGGCAAGCGTAAAAGAGCTCCATGTAACGGTGGATGTCCCGGAATACGTACTTCCGTGGGGAAGCCCGTTTGTGGCGCCCCTGAAAGAAAAATCCGTGGGCACGACGGCTGACACCACCACATTGGTCACAGGTGTGGTTGTTGAGGTATTTGCGACCGAGATTGTGAAAGTATCTTCCCCACAAATACTTATGACAGGGTTTTTTGGAGTTACATTTGTATTCTGGGCCAGAGAAAAAACACCGCAGATCAAAAGCAGAAAGATAATCGTTATTTTAAAGTTTATCTTATTCATGAAAGCACCGAATTATAGAATTATTTTTCTTGTTCTGTCGTAAGCTCTATATTTATTACTATGCCCCCGATTTCCTTGCTATATACAAGGGGAATGTTGGCCAGATTATTGACCCCTCTCTTCACCGATATCTTTATCTTCTCTTCCGGAGCCTTGTATTCTTTCTTGAATTCCTTGGTCTCCTTTACCGAGATAGTGTGTCTTCCCTCTTTTACCTTTTCAAACTTGTATTTTCCAAACTTGTTCGATTTACTGGTTTTGGAGTCGTCCAAGACTACGATCACTCCCTCTATCTTCTCCTCTCCCTTATCATATCTTTCATTATCATTATCGTCTATAAAGACCAGGCCGCTCACCACCCCCGATTTGAGGAGAAGCTCCCTCTCTTTTTTCAGCTTCTCGATCATCTCCTTCTTTTTCTTGGCAAGCTCCTCCGCCTCTTTCTTTTTCTTCTCCTCCTCTTTGTCAACCGGCTTTACCGGAGGCGCCGGGGGATTGTATCCTAGGGCGAAGCTTGTCCTCGCCGTACCCCCCCAGAAGACCGAGACTATCTTGCTGGAATCGGAGATCAAGAAGTAGTTTCCCGGGATCTTCCTCTCATCCAAAGCCACCAGGTGGTTTCCGGGCGTCACCTTCTCGAAGAGGAACAGGCCGTCCTTGTCCGTTACTATCTTCGTTCCCCTCTCCATCAAAATAGTTATTCCCGGGATTCCCTCTTCATCCACGTTCTTGATCCCGTTCTTGTTCTTGTCGTAAAATACCCTGCCCTTTATCTTTCCGTAATCCTCAATGGAGTCCCAAGAGATAGATACATCCGCACTGGCCGTGGCAGTCAGATTCACCCCCCTGCCGTCGCGGCCTGAGACCTTTACCCTGTTCGTATTTGCTCCCCTCTTGACGTTCCCCTTTATAACCACTATATATTTCAACGTTACTGAAGAGCCGCCGGACAATTTCCCGATATTCCAAGTGATGTTGTTTGTACCAGATGGATCTTTGTATTTTTTCCCGGAGAGGATCGTGCTTCCCCTGACATACCCGAATCCGTTTGGGAGATCGTCCCTTACGATGACGTTATCTATATCTCCGCCGCCGCTGTTTCTTATTCTCAGGGTATAGGAGACCAAACCTCCAATCTTCGACTTGGATGGATGGGCAGATTTTGAAACCGAGAGCCTTCCAGGCTCGACAACGGGCGGGACACCCACCGCGAGGTCTACGGTCACCTTTGACTCCACGCCTGTCCCTTCCCCCTTCCCGGTAACCGTTATGGTGTAATTGTTATCCTTAATCGTGGAATTGGTTTTTATGACGAGTTTTGCCTTTTTATTCTTTGGATCAATCGTTGAGGGAGTGATCTCGTCTGTGGCCCCCGCAGGAACCCCCGAAACCGTAAGCTTCACCTTGTCGTTGAAGTTGTCTTCAAAGTCTCCCGTTATTTCATAGGCGGCGGTATCCCCGGGAAAGATTGATACGGATGACGGATCGGCATCAAGCACGAATCCGGCCACCCCGTTTATTATCAGCTTGACCTTTGTGCTCCTCTCACCCAGATCATCGTTCGAGCCGGTTATCGTGAGATAGTAGTGGCCCTCGGGCACGCTCGAGCTCGACGAGATCCTAAGCTTCGTCTCTTTGTTTCCGCTGCCGCCATTCTCCGAGACGGGGTTGTCGTCGAAGGTTCCCGTAACACCGGCCGGCAGACCCGAAACGGATAGATATACAGGCCCGCCGAAGCTCCCTTCAAATTTTGTTATAACGGTGTAAAAGGTGTCTTCCCCTGCGTTGATGGTACGCGTTGGCGGAGCGGCTGATACCCCGAAGTCACCGAGATCGGGCTCAACCACAAGCTCCACATACGTAGTGACTTCATTACCACCGCACACCCCCTTGATGCCTATATCGTACCTGCCCACCGCAATGGTGCTGTTGGTGGTAATCGTCAGGGTCGAATGTTTTTCATCCGGATTTTGGTAGGAATATACGCTGCTTGGGACGATCTTTCCCGAGGCCCCCCCGGGAAGTCTACCCGCCAGTCAGAGCTTTACCTCGCCCGTGTATCCCTCGAAGTAGACCGCTATGTCGTATACCGCCGTTTCGCCCGGTTTTATGGTTATCGAATCAGGACTCGCATCTATACGAAGTCCCTGATTGACAACTGCGCTTGCGGTGGTAACATCTCCCAGGATGGGAAGGGAATCGGAGCCAGCTAAAAAGAAAGCGGAGATTAGCAGCAATAATGTTAATAAGGATGTGATGATCTTTCTTAGAGGTCTCATTTTTAGTACCCTTGAATTAAGGAAATACTTCAAATTGTGAAATTGCTTAGATAAGATTATATATATTAGAACTTACCTGTTATTTTCAAATATCCTATATGCGCCTGATAGTCGCTTTCCGGGTCGTAATGATCGTAGAACTCTTGATATTCGTAGCCGAGGGAGAATTTCAGATATTCGCACATCTGATAGCCTACCTCAGTGTACCCGTCGATATCATGGCTGTCCGAGGCGCCGTAGCTCCTCGAGAATTTAAATCCGGATAACCACTCCCAATCTTCTACGAAATTATATTTTGTTCCGAAAAGGACGTTGTCGGTGTTCGATTCTAAGTTGGAGAGGGGATACGTCCTGACCCTGCTCCTCTCGTGGCTGTATTCGAGATAGACCGCCCAAATCCCGCCCTCCGGTGAATAATCGATCCTGATGATCCCCTCGTCTTCAAGGGTCTCATCAGTGGTTGGTTCTGTAGTCTCAACTTCATATTCGAGTTCATAAAGTATGGAAAAAATCAGGTTGGGGGTGATGTCCCATGAAAACTCGGCCTCGGCCAGGTAATTGTTAAACCTTGTTTTAGGATCCTCCTCCATATCATCCTCTATTCCAACCTCAAATCTCAATCTTGTCGTGATGTTCTCCACTGGGTTGTAGGTAACGCTGGTTGAAACGAGATGCTCCCTCGATATACTCCCTCCCGCAACATAATCATCTTCATTGGAAAATTTGTATGTGACATCTGTCACAAACTTCGGCTTCCTGTAAAGCACTCCCAAATAGGTTGTATCCACCCTTCCGGTAAGGCCGTTTCGTTCGGTTCCCGACACCAGGGCCTCGTCCTGCTCCAGATAGATTGTGAGATCGGGCGTGGGCTTTGCATCCAACCTGACCAGAACATAATGGGCGATTTCGCTCTCCTCGGTGTAGGCGTAATCCCTGTAGTTGTCCATAACATATGCCGCCTCCATCTTGACGGGACCGGTAACCTTCGTCTCTCCCAGGGCCCCCTTCATTCCCGCGATAATCCGCATCGTCTCGTTATCGGTGAGCTTAGGCGTGAAATCGTCGGTGGCCCTCAGCCATTCGGCTCCGGCAAAGTAGTTGAATCCCTCAACCGGCGTGTAGCGGTACGACATATATATATCTCTGGTGCTCGTCGTCGGAATCGAGGCGTCGTGAGGGATGTTGTCCTTGATCTCCCTGTAGCCCATCGAAAGGGTGTGATCCTTTGCGATCTCGTATTCCGCGGCTATTCCCCAGGACTCCTCGTCCGTGCCGAGTCCGACGCTGATATCGGGATTGAGGTCGTAAATGTCGCTTCCGGACTTGAAGGAGAATGGATTTGCAAAACTAACCTCATCCACGATTGTCTGCAGGGAGAGACTCGTGTTTCCTAATGTGACGAAATCTTTCTCGACCCTGAAATAGCCGCCCCAGATTTTCAGGTCATCCGTGGGATGCCACATGAAGTTGAGGCGACCTGCGTAGCTGTTGTAATCCTCTATGTCGGGGTAGTTGCTTGCCGCAAACTCCGCCCCAAGCCAGAAGGTATCCTCCACCTTTATGTTCAGATCGGTGCCGTAGACCTGAATCCGGCGGTTCCAGCTTCCAGCAAAAGTATCATCGTTAAAGGGGGCGCTGGTCAGATAGGTAAATCCGAGCTGGGTGTACTCGTTCGGCTTCACCCACAGCCTGCTTCCCGCTATATACCTGTTGAACCCGCCCTCGCTGTCGTCATACTGGTAGCGGACAAGTATATAGACCGGGTTTCCCCGAAAGTCCGTGTCGTCCACGGGATAGGCGAACTTTATCTCGCCGTCCTCGTAGTCGATTTTATAGCTCTTTCCCCTTACCTGTTTCTCGTCCTTTATGATCCGAGACGGGTTGTTTTTATCCCTGACCCTGATTATGACCGTTTCGCTCCCCTCGATCGCCGGGAAATTGGACAGGGTGTACGGTCCAGATGAACCGTCCGCCGCTATCTCCTCTTCTGCCTGCTCTCCCCGGACCACCCCCCCCAGAAGCTCGAAGCCGTAATAATCATCCTCCAGGTGAAGCGTCCCCCCGCGAAACTCCGGCTCGAAGCGTGTGAAGAGGGTGTCCATAAATGCCCCTTCAACGTGGTCTCCGACAGAGAGGAAGTTAAGGTCCTTTTTTGCCTTGAGGTAGAAGCTCAGGTTCGGCTCGTAGTTGTACGTGATATCCCGATAGCGCACGTACCCGTTCAGTTCGTATCCGTGATACATGCCGTCTATCATTATGTCGAGCTGTGTAGAGTTTGAAAATTCGGCGGGAAGCTGGCGATCGCTCTCCTCGAAGCTCTTTCGGTTTCCACCTACGGAGGCGTAATCTTCCCTGAAGATCCCGAGGCCGAGAATCATCAAATCGGTTTCCGTATCTTCATCTTGAATTCTTTTCGATTGGGCCAAGGAGGGAATCAAAAAAAACACTAATGAGAAAAGAAGTATCTTTTGAAGGATTCTGAATTTCATAGGCACCAACTAAAATTCTGTAAGATACTCTACAAAAGTATTATTTATTATGTATAATTTATGCATAAATATAACATAGTGAAGTATTATGTCAAGATATTTAATGCAAAATTTCCCACATTTATCAAAAAAACTAATAAAAATCCTATAAAATGAATAAACTCTCTTTCCAGCTTCAAGATTTCTTAACCACATACCAAATAACGACTTCGAGCGAATCAGAGATGTTTTCATTACGACTTGCCTATTTAGCACATTTTCTCTTTTTGTACAATAAAAATCTCAATATGATATGAAATTAATTTAAAGGATTATCATTACCGCATTTTATAAGCCGATCAAGTCGGAACATTTCTATAATACCCACAGCATTAAAAACCCTCCAAAACGTACATGAATCGTAAATTTTATGGATAAAAGAAACTTTGATTTGCGTCACAAAAAAGAAAAAAGCTGCAGATATGCATAGAATAAGGATAGCGGGGCATTTGACATGACAAACACCACTAAAAAGGAACAAGCCCCGAGATTTTCAGGAATTGCGTTGCAGGGGATCAGCGACTTTCAACCGCTCCTTAGCGGTGCCGCAGGCTTATCGGTCTGGATTTAGCTAAAAAAAAGCGCCGTCCCTTAAGAACGGCGCTCTTGTCATAAAGGCGGTCTATCCACTCAGCCGCAGATGTCACATCATCGTGAAGTGCGGCGTCCTGGCCGTGGTCACGTCGACGAGGGCGGGCCTGTCGCTCTCGAACGCCTCCTTCAGGGCCGGCTCGAGATCTTTAGGCTCTTTTACCTTTATCCCCACACACCCCATCGATTTCGCCGTCGAGGAAAGGTCGACTTCCGGGTATTCGGTGATCAGCTCCTTGTTCTGTCCCATGAAGTCGTTGATGTTTCCCAGAAGCGAGTTGTTCAGAACCACAAGATTTACCGGAAGCTCGTACTGGGAGGCGGTCTCGAGGCAGTGAAGCATCATCATCATGCAGCCGTCGCCTGTGCCGCAGATTACGCGCCTTTTGGGATTTAACATCTGCGCCGCCAGGGCCGCCGGAATTCCCCAGCCCATTCCCGCAACGCCCCCCCCGGCGAAGACCTGCCCAGCCCTCTTTGACTTGAGGAGCTTTTTGAAGAAAATCCTGTTGTTTCCGGTGTCGAGCACGACTATGTCGTCCTCCTTGACCAGTTTGTCCACATCATTAACCACCCTTGCGGGGGATATGGGCGTCTCCTCCGAGGTCAAGAGGTCATGGGCGAAGTAGCCGTTCTCGGACTTAAACTTCTTGACCTCTTCAATCCTCTTTGCAACGTCGATTTTTGCCCCATTTTCCCTTATCTTTTCGACTATCTTGGAGAGGGCGAACCTTGCATCCGAGGTAATACCCACATTGACCGGGTACGTCCAGGCTACGTTCAGCGGCTCAATATCGATCTGAACGATCTTCTGTTTCTCGGGATTTATGAAATCGGTCGCCAGCATCTTTGTGTTTTCGGGGGCGAGACACGTTCCGACGGCCAGAATCACGTCGGCGCCGGCTATCCTCCCGTTTGCCGCCCTCTGGCCGACGATCCCCATCGTCCCAAGGGCGAGGTCATGAGTCTCCGGTATTCCGCTCTTTCCCATATAGCTGGTCGCTACGGGAATTCCCAGCGTCTCGGACAGCTCAAGGAGCTGGTCATAGGCCTTGGCGGCGTGGATCCCCCTGCCTGCTATAATTACGGGGTTTTTCGCCCCGATGAGAATATCTGCGACCTTATCCGCATCTTCATCGGATATGGACGGGGGCGATACGTTGAGGTGGCCTTTGAGGGGAAAGAGCTTCGGCGTCACACTTCCCGGCTCGATCTCTTCGCCGACGGCGTTCCACCTGCATATCACGGCGGTCGGCCCCGGCTTTCCCGTTATCGAGTGCTTCACGGCAAGCCTGACCCCGTGGATAAACTCGCTGGCGTTTGTGGCCACCGTGGTGAACTTCGTCATGGAACGCATGATGGACGGCAGGTCGAAGGCGCCGTAGTCTCCGGTTGCGTTCTGGTAGGGGCCGTGAAGGGAGAGGTTTGCGTAGTCGGAGGTGTCGGTGATGATCAGCATGGGGCTTCCGGCGAGGTACGCCTCCATTATGCCGAAGGCGGCGTTAGAGCCGATCCAGGCCCCCTGCCCCACCACGGCCGCCGGCCTTCCGGTAAGCCTGCCATACATATCGGCCATACATGACGCCGCCCCCTCCTGTCTGGCCAGAACCGACCTTATCTTGTCGCTCCTCTCGAGGATGGAATTGTAGAAAAATATCATGGCGCCCCCGGGCATTCCGAAGACGTGGTCAATCCCCGCTTCTATCAGGGTATCGGCCACAATATCAGTCGATTTAGGCATCAAATATCCTCCTTAAAAAAACGTTGTCTTACATCATAAAGACTCGATCTTGTTATAAACACTACTCTCCCCTCTCGATCATCTCCCTTACCTCCTTGAGCACTCTCTCCGCCACATCTCCGTAATTTCCCTCGCCCCCGCTCTCCCTCAGCCTTTCGAGGGTGGACAACGCCTCATCTAGCCTGCCGTCGGCCGTCTGCATCAGGGCTAGGAAATAGAGCGATTTCAGAGAGAGCTCCTCGAAGGGGGATGATTCCATGCCGTCAAATTCCTTTTTCAGCTCCGCATCCGGCGAGATCAGAGACCAGAGGTCCTTCTCCGCCCGCTCATGGATATTGGACAATTCAGGTATCAGCGAAAGACCCACCCCCCTCAGGTAGGATATGATCAGATCGACCTTCTCGTCTCCCGATTTCCCTATGGAGGCGCTCAGGTGTTTTACAACATCTCTCGTCTCATCGATCATCTGAAGCGGGCCTGATGCACCGGAGGTCTTGAGCAATCCACAAATCCCAAGAAAGGCGGATTTGAGAGATGAAAATCGACTCGGAATATTCACCTCGTTGAATATCGCCTCGGCCTTAGCACCCTCCCCCTCGACAATCGCCGCAAAGCCCCTCAATAGCTTATCGGAGTCTTTCTCGAAGATCAGCGGCAGGTTGTCGCCCCTCTTCGGCGAGTCCATCCCCTCATTCCTGAGCGCTCCTTCAATGACTTTTAATAGAGGTGATTCTACGTCGTGCTGTTTTTTCCTGATAAAAAAACCTCCCCTGTTCTGCGAAGTGAGGGTGAAGTCAAAGGCCTCCCTGATAAGCTCCGGCGCCCTGTTTACCCTGTCTATCATCCTCTTGGTGTTTTCCAAGGTGAGCTTTGTCCTTATCAACGGCATGAACTGAATAAGGGCCCTGTCCCCCCTTATGGTATTTGTAAGAACCTCCTCGATATCTTTCTCCTTTAGCAGTTTGTTCAAAAAGTGGCCCGCCTCCTCTCTCACAATGCCGTTAATATGCCTCTTGAAGATCGACAGCATCTTTACGGAATAGTCAAAGGGTATTCCCGCCTCTTCCCTCTCTTTAACGAGGGATATTATCTGACAGTCTATGAAGTCGTACTCCTTTTTTTCGCCCAAAACCCTCGGGTATATAAACCCTCCTTCCTCCAATGAATCTATCTTCGATATGGGGTATCTCGTCTTTCTTTCTATTTCGCCTCTTGAAACCGCGCTCCCTACGGCCGATTGACCCAAGACCCCGGCCAAGGACTCCCCCAGCATAGTGTCATCCTCGTTTGCCCCTACCTGGTCTATAATCCCCTTGATGACGCTTAACGGGAGGTACTTCTCGGTCTGGAGCCTCTTGATGAGCTTTACTATATCCACACACTCTTGGTCGTAATAGGACATGGTCCTTCCGGTCTTTACCGGCTTGGGCAGGAGTCCCTCTTTCAGGTAGTGTTTAATGGTGGGTATTGACACATCGGCGAGCTTTGCGAGCTGGCTTATCCTGAGTCCCTTGGGCCTCTGCTTCTCTTCGGGTGACATGGTATTTTTCTCCATTGTCTATTTAGAAAGTTATACCTTCTACTTTCCAATAGAGAAATTTAGCACTATACGGATATCATGTCAAGAAAAAACTTGAGGCAGGTTTTGGGGTGTATTCGATGCTTTTCGAGATATGGAGAACAGCTATATACCTACGGCTTCAGTGCAGACAACGATATGCCGCCACAGTCTTTATAGATAATCCCTTTCTACATTCCCAACCTTCTGCCAGACCGCTCCCTAAATGAGGCCTTCCATCGTTTTACCAATGAAAAAGAGGCCCGCAATCGTAACGATTGAGGCTATCAGAAATGGGATAAGTATAATGAGGAGCCTCTTCAATTGGATATACTCCTCTTTTACACCCCTTATCAGGAGATATGTGCATATAGGCAGGTTAAGCAAAACGGCCGACACCGTCCCTGGGGCCAGGGACTTCGTGGCTATCGTTGCCAGCAGGTGGGGGAAGAATACGTTTATGTCGACTACAAGGATCAGGCTGAAAAGGAGATATGCGGGAATGCTCCCCTTCCCCCGTTTTACGGCAAGGTATGTAAACAGATAACCGAGTATTGTTATGACAATAACGGCAAATATAAACTCAAAGGTTCCCACAATGGGATGAAACAGGCCCGCTCTCTCAGACCATCCCGGGAGGTCGGAGACAACCTCCTCCATGTTGTGGACGGTAAAGATCACGGGAAAGAGATATAGGAGCCTTCCAAAAACAGTTTTCTTGAACATATAAGATTACCTTTAATTGTAATTAGAAAGTAGTACCTTCTACTTACAAATTGACCATTTCAATACTATGCAGACACTATGTCAAAGCAATCCTTGATTCCTATTTGGAAGGTAGCTTTGACGCCTAACTGTATAAACAAACAACCTTAATGCAATGGACTTTTCTATTTCCACCAAACGAAGTTAAAATCGTCTTTCAATTATCCCCGGTTACTCCGCATAGCTCCTTTGCCCTTTTCTTCTTCTCTTCCAGGTTCACCCCCCTCGTTATCATGACCCTCTGGGCCTGAGGTGAGCCCGCCCCGTGCATCGACTCGGTGAGATAACCGACCGCGGCAGCCCCCAGGGTGATGTTCTCTATGAGCCTCAATATCCTAATCCTGTTTTCCGTCGATACGTCCGCCTTCGCCCTGAAGTACTTCTCTATCCACTTACCCACCTCTTTAGACCTCAGGTCCGCCTCGGAGGGAAGCGTCACCATAAGACCCCCGGCGATGTCCTGGGCGAGCCTCGCTATCTCGTAGGGAAACCGGGTGACGTTCTGCTTGTGGACGTTGGCGAGAAGAGTGTCCACGAAATATGTTCCCGATGGCTCCCTGTGTCCCTCCGCGGCGCAGGCTATCGCCCCGCAGTAGAGGGTTTCGTTCAGGTGGTTCATCTCCACAATCTTATCCTTTATGTGGGAGGCCTTGTCAGTTCCGTTGTACTCCGCTATCGTCTGGGCGGCGCCTATAAGGACGTCCCCCACGCCCACCTTGCAGGCATAGCTCTGGCGGTGGTACGAGGCGAACCTCTCCACCAGGCTTCCGGTAAACTCGAACTCGCCACTCATGAAGACCCTCTCCCAGGGGACGAAGACGTCGTCGAAGACAACGAGCGCCTCGTGCCCGCCGTATTTGATATTCCCCCGATCTATTAACCCATTCTCCAGCTTCCTGGTGTCGCACGACTGGCGGCCGATTATGTACGTTATCCCCTCCGCGTCGCTGGGAAGGGCGAACGAGACGGCGTAGTCCTCGTCGTCCTCCCTCATCGACATCGTCGGAAGGACTATCACCTCGTGGGAGTTTACGGCGCCCGTCTGGTGTGCCTTGGCCCCCCTGACCACTATCCCGTCCGCTTTCTCCTCAACAACCTTGAGAAACATATCCGGATCGGCCTGCCTGTGGGGGGGAAGACCCCTCTCGCCCTTAGGGTCGGTCATCGCCCCGTCGCATGTGAGGTCGTTTTCCTGAACGTACCCGAGGTACTTCAAAAACCTCTTGTTATACTCGGTTCCCAGCTCCCGGTCTATATCGTACGTCGTCATGGAGAGGGCGTTCAGGGCGTCCATCCCCACGCAGCGCTGGAAGCAGCAGCCGGTGTGGGCGCCCAGAAGCCTTCCCATCTTGCTCTTGTTCACGAGGTCGTCGACGCTCTGGTGGATGTGGCAGAAGCGGTTTATCCTCTCGCCCGTGAGGTGGGATGTCGCGGTCATTACTTCACCGCGCTCCGGGGCTTGGGCAAGCTCGTAGGTGGCGGCAACCGCCTCCATCGAGGGGCGTATAATCGGGTCGTCCACTACGTTCTCTATTCTCTTTCCGAACATGTAGACCACCAGCTTCAGCTTCCTCAAGGACTCCTCGTAGCCTCTTGCGTCCATCATTGCCATAATTAACCTCCTTTATACCGCCCGTTTTAAAACACGTTAAGATCGCCCGCTCTCCCCCTTTTTGTCTCCCCAATTATAAGATACGGTTCACATCGCCCCAAAGCGGCTTCCGTCTTTAGCGCAAAAAACTTGCTTTCCCATATATTCCCCTTTCCCCCCTGACAGTTCGTAGCCGCGCCTTAAAAAGAAGCCTTCAAAAAAGATTATCGCTTCGGACCCCTATTTTGATTTCTCATCGGCGTCGGGAAAGGGCCGATCTTGTCGTCCTTGATCTCCTTCTTTATCAGTCCGTTGAGCTTACCGTTCATCTCGATGACAAGCTCCCTGTTGTCCTCGGGGCTGTGGGCGAGGTTTACGATCTCGTCCGGGTCGCTTGCCGTGTCGTAGATCTCCAGGTCGTTCTTTCTCACGAGGGTCTTGAAATCGGTCGGCGTGTGGAATTCCAGCGGCGAGAAGTAGCGGGCGAACTTGTAGCGGCCGTCAAACATGCCCCTCATGATCCCCCGCTTCGACCAGTCCCGGCTTAAGTCGCCGGGCATCCTCGATCCCGACCTTCTGGCCTCCTTGAGCTTTTGCACCTTCTCGGGGAAGTCGCCGTCGACGCCGTGAAGGGCGCTCCAGAGGACGATCAGTCCTCCCGACCTCTCGGCCCTCCTTCCCGCGCCCGTGGGGCTTTCCATCTGTCCCGTGAGGTCGTAGCCGGGAAGGTCTCCATAGCGACCTTTCAGCTTCTCCTCCGATATCCCGGCTATCGCCATGATTGTGGGGACGAGGTCAACCCCGGAGGCAAGCGCGTCCGTCGAAAAACCCCCGGATACATCCGGGTGACAGATAACCAATGGGACGTTCGTGTTCTCCCTGTATATTGCCGGAAGCTTCTGGCGCAGCCCGTGGGCGCCCGCCATCTCGCCGTGATCCGATGTGAAGATCACGATCGTGTTGTCCGCCTGTCCCGACTCCTCGAGGGCGTCGAGCACCTCCCCTATGCGCCTGTCCACATCGAGAGTGCAGTTGATGTAGTAGTCGATGTAGGCCCGCCATAGGTCGTCCCTCTTTCTCGGTATCTCGCCGTAGACGTAATTCAGCATCTTCAGGTACTCCCTCTGGGCGTTCGGTTTCGTCGAGAGGTCGTCGTTAAAAAAGCTTTTAGGCGGACTCGCGTTCCATACCTTCCTGTAAATGGGATCGTTCGGGGCGGGCGCCGTCTTCTGCTCGTCCCCTTCCGCCTCCTCCTGTACCCTCCCTTCGTAGCCGTCCGTGTCGAAGTGCATTATGTCGTGGGGGTTGATGAAATCGACAGACATGAACCACGGCCTCGTCCTTGCGATCTCCGGCGCCGTCTCCTTAAGCCACCTCGCGGTGTCCCGGGCGGGGATTGAGTCTTTCTCGTAACCGGACTGGTACTGAATCCTGTAGAGGTACGGTTCCTCGATGTTGTTGGCAAAGCCGTAGGGCTCGAGGTCGTATCCCCTTCCCCTCCGGGGCCTGCTCAAGTGCCACTTACCCTTGTGGCCCGTGTAGTATCCAGCATCCCTCAACATGCGGCCGAGGGGGGGGATATCCAGGGACAGGTCCGAGGCGACGGGGCTTATTAGATTTTCGTGTATCTCTGTGTCCGGAACGTGAAGCCCCGTGTACATGGAAGACCGGGACGGGCCGCAGAGGGGAGACGTCACGTGGTAGTTGTTGAACGTGACCCCCCTCTCGGCTATCCTGTCGTGGTTCTTAAACCTCGCGTCCTTTGGAAAGCCGACCCTCCGGCGCTCCTCGTCAACCGTGATCATCAGGATATTTGGCCTCTTCGCCCCGAAGATCAAGGAGGGACTCATGAAGCCGGATGCCGCAGCTGTCCCGGTCGCCGCCGCCCCCTTGATAAATTCCCGGCGGTCTATCCTTTTTAAGAGATTTAATCCCCTTTCACCCTTCATTTTCCCCCTCCTGTAAAAAAGATATTTTGAGAAATCCCTGCAAAGCTGTTACACGAAGGTTTATTGTGAAAAGAATCGCTGAACACTATCTGCGCTAATAAAATCTCCAGGAAAAACCACCATATCGGAACAGAGAAACCTTACGTCAACTTAGACAACACAGAACAAACCAGAGCCACTGGTTACCCCTTAAGCTCATTCGCCTTTTCTTGAAGCGCCTTAACATCGCCGAACCCGAACATGTAGAGGATCAACGCAATCCTTATGATCTTGCCGCGGTATACCGCCTCCCAGTACTTGGCCCTGTGATCGGTGTCTATCTCTATGGGGAGCTCGTCCCGCCTCGGCAGCGGGTGGATAATACAGGAGTCCTCCTTCATCTCCTTAACCTTCTTCATCGAGAGGTGGTACTTCTGGTATTCCCTCCTCACCTTCTCCGAGGTGGCGCTGTACTCGTCCTGTATCCGCATCGAATATATCGCGTCCACATCAGGGAGATACTCGTCGAGGGAGCTTGTGAGCTCGTACTGAATGGAGTTTTCATCGAGGTAGTTGAGGATGTCCTCTTCCATCTGAAGCTCGTCCGGCGCGATGAAGATATGCTTTATCTGAGGATAGAGGGCCAAGAGATAGGAGAGCGACCTTGCGGTTCTCGACCTCTTAAGATCGCCCAGAAATGCTATCTTAAGTTTTTTATTAGGATCGAATATATCAAGATATGAGTAGAGCGTGTAGAGCTCCAACAGCGCCTGGGTGGGGTGCTGATCCGGCCCGCTGCCGCCGTTTATTATCCGTGTGGGCAGATCGCGGCGATAGATCTCAAAGGCGATCTGCTCTATCAGGCTGTAGTCCATCTGGCGCATGACTATCAGATCCGAAAGTTCCGAAAGGGTGATGAGGGTGTCGATCTCCGACTCCCCCTTGTACATGGCCGAGAGCTCTGCGTCCCTTATCTCCTCCACCATCATCCCCAGGGCCTGGGAGGCGAGCGAAAATGAGGTGTAGGTCCTTGTGGAACATTGTGTGAAATAGAGCACACAGGACTTTGTGGAGAGAATTGTCTTCAGATACCTCATAAATCCGACATTTTCCACCGACCCCCTTATAACCTCCCCGAGACTGAAAATATCCTCCAATATCTCTCTGTTCAGCTGTTGAGTGAATATGAAACATTTCATGTAGCCCTCGGGAGTGGCGAGGTACGGCGTCTTCTCCTTGGGAGTCAAGGATGAAAACTCGCTCCAGCTGCTGATTCTTTTACCCTCCATAGTTTTTATTACCTCCGTGAGTTTATTCCCCGAACAGACCCTAATAACATTATCACCATATACAATACTTTACATAATTAGACTATAAAAGTCCACTCCTTGTCAAAAGATATTTTTATCGAAATCACAAGGCCCCCAAAAACCATCGGCCCGCAAGCCGCTTAAACTACCATTGCATATATTTCGGTTCCCAAAAATGGTGATTTCTTTTTGACTTTTTTACGATGTGTGATAACATACTTGAGGGGGCAAATATCCAGATAAATTGGGCCAAATAAACATAGTGAAACGGTCTTTTCTTATATAGTAGACTCCTCAAGCTCATCGGCCCCTCAAGGGCCTTTCAAGGAATCATTGTAAAGAACTATCAAGGAGAATAGCATGAAAAACGGCGGAAAAACTAAAACATATGGGAAGATACCCATATTTGCGTTCACGACAATCTTCTTCCTCATATCCCTTTCTGGTATGGCTTTGGCACTCACAGGAAAGGAGATTATGCAAAACGTCCACGACAGGGACACCGGAAAATCCTCCGCTTCAAAGACGAAGATGGTGATAATAAACGACAAGGGCCAGGAGAGGGTCAGGGAGGTTCAGGCGGTCAGGAAGGATTACGGCGACCTCAGCAAGAGCCTGATCAGATTTCTCGCCCCGGCCGACGTCAAGGGAACCGGCTTTTTAATCTGGGAGAACAAGGACGTAGACGACGACCAGTTCCTCTACATGCCGGCGACGGGAAAGGTAAGAAGGATCACGTCCTCAAGCAAGAGCGAGCGCTTCATGGGGACCGAGTTCACCTACGAGGATATGGAGAACAGGAAGGTGGAAAAGGATGTCCACAAGCTTCTGGGTGAGGAGACAATAGACGGAAACAAGTGCTACAAAGTGGAGAGCGTCCCGAAGGATGGGGAGGAATCACAATACAGCAAATTCATCTCTTGGGTAAGGGCGGACATATGGGTCCCCGTTAAGATAGAGTTCTACGACGAGGAAGGCGCGCTGCTCAAGGTCCTCAAGGTAAAGAAGATCGAAAAGATTCAGAACATCTGGACTACAAAGGACAGCGAGATGCACAATGTACAGACCGATTACAAGACCATTCTTAACATCGAGGACATCCAGTACAACCTCGACATTAAGGACGACTACTTCACCGAGAGATACCTCAAGCAGGGTTAGATTCAGGGTTAGATGTTGGCATTAAAGACAGACAAGGGGAGGGTCGAGCCGATCGTTTGGTCGGCCCTCCTCGTTTTTTTTGTAATTCTCCTATCGTCTCCGATCTTCGCCCAGGACGGAATATTAAGGGAGGGTCCCGATCCATTCAATCCCCCCGTCCACTTTGATGAGACAAAAAAAGAGATAAACCTGATAAAGAAGGAGCACGACCGAAGATTATCTGAGATCTCGGGCAAGATAGAAAGGGTCAAAAGGAGGATAGTGGAATCGGAGGACACGGACGAGAGGGAGCGGCTGATGGGACTTCTCACGTCTCTGGAGGACGAGCGCCTTAAGATTGCCACTAACGCAATTCAAAAGGTGGCCGACTTGAGGGTAAAGGACGCCCAGATGAAGCTCGCGTCCCTTGTAAACGAGTCCCCGGAAGAACATTACACGAAGTTTATTAATCCGTCCCGATTGCTCGCGTCTAAAGGGCTATTCGACGTCTTCGGGGCGGAGCCGGAGTTCGGAGGGTACATAAGGACGAGGTTTGCGGCGGACCTTCAAAAGGACAACGATTTTGAAGACCTCTTCGAGGCACACCCCAAGGCTTACGTCAAGCTGAAATACCCGATCGGGGACAAACTCTCTTTTTTCATCTCGGCCTACGGAAAGCTCGACTACTACACCGGAGGGAGCACCCGCTACGATCACGAGGTGGAGCTGGACGAGGCCTACCTCGACATCTTCTTTGACAAATTCGACATAAGAATAGGAAACCAGATATTCGGCTGGGGGAAGACCGATTCGATAAACCCGACGGACAACCTGAACGCCATGTATCTCAACAACGTCATCACCGGAGATATAGGAGATGAGATAATCCCCACGTTCGCCGTCAAGCTCGACTACTACATGAACAACACGACCTTCGAGCTGATCGTAGTTCCCTTTTTTCAGGAAAACAGGTTCGACCTGATCGGCTCCGATTGGGCCATTTTACGTCACGGCCTCTTTACTAATATCGTAGGGGGATATTTCCCCTACGCCTCGCTCCTGGACGATGAAACCCAAAAGATACTGAATAAGCTGACGCTAAGCCTGTACTCCCCCATACAACCCACGGACAGCCCCGAGAACACCCAGGGTGGACTGAGAATATCCTCTACCTACAAGGGATTCGACTTCTCCCTCTCCTACATCTACGCCTTCGACAAATTCCCTACGCTTCACATATCCGACGATCTCATAGATGCCATAGAAAACGGCACGGTTCAGGGGTACATCGCCGGCCTCTCACCCGGGGAGATTCCGGGCATCATGGAGCTGAAATATAACCGCTACCACATGGCGGGATTCGACTTCGCGTCAAACATAGGGAAGTACGGCCTCCGCGGCGAGGCGGCCCTCTTCTTCAACAGATACACGTACACCGAAAACTTCGAGGCGATAAAGAGGGACTACCTTCTTTACGCATTCGGGATAGACAGGCAGTTCAAGGGGAATTTCTACGTAAATCTCCAGCTTGTTCAAAAGATAATCTTCAATTACGACCACGAGATATTGGAAGACGAGGTCTTGAGCGCCATGACCCTCTTTACCTACAAGAAGTTTTTCAACGAAAAGCTGAATCTGGAGATGAGGGTCCTCTACAACCTCAACGACGGGGATGTCTTCATTACGCCGAAGGCGTCATATAAATACACCGACAACCTTGAATTTACCATCGGAATGAATATATTAGAGGGGGACGACTACACCATCTTCGGGTATTTTTCCAACAATAACCAACTCTTCTTCGAGATAAAATACTACTTTTAGACGCTCCATCAATCCCGCTCTAAGATTGGATTGATCGGAAATGGGCTGTAACGCCGATATTTGGAAATTATGAGGTCATCTTTCATTTATGTAGATGGATAATAAAATCTTGCGGGTTCAACTCTTTAGTGCAACAGGTTGATTAAAGAATACTTCTATAGGCGTCTTAAAATCAAGACACTTTCTTGGCCTGTTA
>JAFGIX010000024.1 GCA_016929395.1 Candidatus Zymogenus saltonus | reverse complement strand
TACCATCGTTCCATCTTCGATGTTGCCGACCACCCCGGACGATTCGATATCGTGCTCGTCCTCGATCTCCCCCACGATCTCCTCCAGGAGGTCCTCCATCGTGGCTAGGCCCGCAATGTCGCCATACTCGTCTACAACGAGCACCATCTGGATCCTGCTGTTTTGCATCTCCCTCAAAAGCTCGCTTATCATCTTGGACTCGGGGACGAAGTGGGCCTGTTTCATCAACTTTTCCACCTCGAAGGCCTTCTTGTTGACGAAATGGTAGAGCACGTCCTTATTGTTCAGGACTCCCACGACATTATCGAGGTTGTCCTTGTAGACGGGATAACGGGTTTTCCCGCTGTTGACGATGAATTTCAGAATCTTGTCTTTCTTCCAGTCGATGTCCACGGCGTTGATCTTCGGGTGTGGCACCATAACGTCTTTGACCTGCCTGTCTGTAAAGTCGAAGATCGAGTGGATCAGCTCGTGCTCCGTCTCGTCGAGCACCCCCTTCTCCTCGCCCTCCTTTAATATCAAAATTATCTCCTCCTCGGTAAAAAATGAGGAGTCCGCCCTCCCCTTCATCCCGAGGGCCTTAAGGACAACGTTGTTGGAAAAGGTGAGGAGTTTAATCAGCGGCGAAATGATCTTTGCTACGAAGATGATGGGCCCGACGACAAAGAGCGATATCTTCTCCGAAAACCTGATGCCGAGGGACTTCGGCACGAGCTCTCCTAAGACCAGCATGAAGTAGGAGATGACAATGACAACAATAAAGATTGAGATGGGTTGTGCGGCGGCGGAAAGCGCCTCGATCTTGATCGCCCTGATTATGGGGGTCAAGAGCTGAACGGCGGCGGCGCCACCCACTGCAGAGGCGAGGGATCCAATGAGCGTAATCCCGATCTGGATGGTGGAGAGAAACCCGTCGGGATCGTCTTTTATGTGCAGCAGCTTCTCGGCGTTGCTCTTATGCCTCTTTTCTTCTCTAAGCGTCTTAATGCGGCTCTTCCTCATCGTAACGATTGCTATCTCCGAGCCGGCAAAAAAGCCGTTTGCCACAATCAAGATGAAGATAAGGGCCGCTTCAAAAATAAAGGATGATATTTCACGTTCCATACGATTATTTTCTGATCAAACCAGATAGATCACTTTCAAATTGTATAATGCCAAGGATATTTTGGCACGTTTCGATAAAACTTCCGGGTGTCTCCCGTTATTTCCTTAAAAACCGTAAAGCCTGGCGCCGACTTCCGCTCCGAATACACCGTCCCCCCGCTTGGCACACCATAACATATATTCATGGATTTCCCCGGGAGCGCCGCCCCTACGAATAGTCTACTTACGGCCGGACTATTAAGTAATTGCTTTAAGAAACTCGGGATAGGTAAGGGTACACAATCATCGCCGTCTTCGCAGCCGTCCGCTTTAGGTGCCGAAGACAAACGGGGCAGACATGGCATCTCCGCCGTCCTCGATGTGGTTGATTCAATTTTTCTTTTCAGGAAAGTACCTCTTCTCCGGTGATACTAATTTAATTTCGATTCTTTTATAAAATGCGATTTTTTGGTTCAACCATATCGGCAACTTACGGTATCAGCAGACCTCCCAAGCCGCCCGGCGGAACATCTATATGTCCGATTTTTTGTAGGAGGTCTTGATAATATCTTCCTGAACCTTGGGGGTTCTGTCCTCCACCACCGTCTTTGGCTGATACTTCTCCGGCTTGCTGGCGAGGACCGCCCTGTTGAACGCCCACCTCTTGATCCGCTTGATATCCTCCTGCATCGTCGTAGACAGGGGCACCATCCTCCCGATCCCCTTCATAAGGTCGTCCATGACGAGCTCCCTGTTCTGCTGAAAGGCCTCGAAGAGGGCGGAGATTACACACTGTTCTATCTCCGCTCCCACATACCCTTCGGTGGCCTTCGCCAGGTCCTCGAGGTTATATTTCCTCGGATCCTGCTTCCTCTTTTTCAGGTGTACGTTAAATATCTGCATCCTCTCCGTTACCCCGGGGAGATCGACGAAGAATATCTCGTCAAAACGCCCCTTCCTCAATATCTCCGGGGGGAGCATCTCGATCTCGTTAGCCGTTGCGGCAACGAAGACAAAGCCCCTCTTCTCCTGCATCCATGTGAGGAACATTGCGAAGATTCGGCCGACGTTCATATCCCTCGTCTCCCCGCTGTAGGAGCCTATCCCCTTTTCTATCTCGTCCACCCAGAGGACGCAGGGAGCCATCGCCTCCACGATCTTCAACGCCACCGCTAGAGACTCCTCGGGAGAACCCATAAGCCCGCTGTAGACCCGGTTCATGTCGAGCCTGATGAGAGGCAGGTTCCAATAGGACGAGACCGCCTGGACGGTGAGGCTCTTTCCGCACCCGGAGATGCCGGTCATGAGAAATCCCTTGGGGGGCGTAAGGCCGTATTTGGCGGCGTCCGGCGATAGGCTTTTAGTCCTTGCGGCGAGCCAGTCCTTCAGGTTTCCCAGCCCTCCGATATCCTCTATGGACGGCTTTTCCGCCACAAATTCCAGTATTCCGGTCTTCCTTATCAACTGCTCCTTCTCCTGAAGGATCACCTTCAAAGCCGAGACATCCAAGAGTTTCCTTCCCATCATCGCCTTTGTGAAGGCGTTTTTCGCCTCGTCGAAGGTCAGGCCCATAGCGCCGTGAATCAGGGCGTCCTTCTCCTCCGGGGTAAGCTGGGCCTTCATTCCCTTGCTCTTTGCGAAGGAAGCGGCTATCGAGTTAAAGAGGGCGGCTATCTCCTCGTAGGCGGGTAGATCCATGTCCACCACAGCCATCTCCTTGTTGAGCTCGTAAGGAAGAGAGAGCATCGGCGCCACGATAAAGATCGTTTTATATGAGGCCGCCAGGGCGTCGTAGGCGTCCCGGAGCTTTCGGGCGAGGAGGTAATTGTTCTCCATGTCTCGATGGAGGTCTTTGAAGAGAAAAATGGCGTTCTCCTGCATCCCAATGGCCCTGTCGATGGCCGAGATCGGGTCTTTCGTCCCCTCGATACCCTTGCCGTTTAGGGACAGGCCGTTGGTGCTCTCCCACGTGAAGAATTTCACCGGCGTCGAAAACATCGTCTGGGCGAGCTTCTCCAGAAGCAGCTGAAGCCTCCCCTCCTCCCATGTCACGACGTATATCAGAGACTGCTTGGCGGACACGAGCTTTCTGAATATCTCAACGCTCTTTCCTTTTTCCCGTTGGAGCTCCATTTGAAGATTTCTCCCTCTTTAGGCTTTTAGTTTTTACTTTAAAGTATCTGATATACTAAAAATAATCTTATTGAACCATATCCCTTAATCTGCGGCTTGGTTTTAATTATATCTCTCCATTTTGATAATCTCACAAAACGAACCCCTTTGTCAAGTACGTTGTAATCTATGGTTCAGTCCGGCGTTAATGCCGTTAAAAAGGAGATTTGTCTGTAAAAGCGGACTTTTAAAGAGATCGGATTTTTTTAACGTCCGTCTTTCTCCCCGTCACTGGATTTTAACATCCCCCCTCAAAGGGATTGACACTTTGACGCCCCTCTGGTAGATTAAGCTTGTATTTTTGCATTATATATTATTGATTCATCCCATTTGCCAAATATAATCACCACCGGGGGGAGAATGTCCGATTCAGCCGAGTCGAAAAAAACGAGAAAGCTCGCCGTAATCGACGGGAGCTCATACATCTTCAGGGCCTTTTACGCAATAAGGGGCCTGGCGAATTCCAGCGGCTTCCCGACCGGAGCCGTATTCGGCTTTAACAACATGCTGAGAAAGGTGATCGACGACATCAAGCCGGATCTGTTACTTGTCGCCTTCGACACCAAGGGGCCCACCTTCCGCCACGACAAATACCCCCTTTACAAGGCGAACCGAAAAGAGACGCCAGAGGACCTGATCCCCCAGATACCGAAGATAAAGGAGCTGGTCTCCGCCTACAACATCAAGTCTGTCGAGGCGCCGGGGTACGAGGCGGACGATATCATCGGAACGGTAGCGACTAAGGCCCCGGACGACGTCGAGGTTGTAATCGTCACCGGCGACAAGGATATGGCCCAGCTCGTGTCAGAAAAGGTCACGCTCCTCGACACAATGAAGGGCGAGGTCACCGACCTTGCCGCCGTCTGGGATAAGTACGGAACGACGGGGGCAGGACTCCTTCAGGTCTTCGGGCTCTCCGGGGACAGTTCCGACAACATCCCAGGGGTCTCCGGCATCGGGGAGAAGACCGCCGTCGACCTGATAAAGAAATACGGTACGCTCGAGGAGCTCTTCAAGAACATCGACGACTTCAAGGGGAAGAGGAGGGAGAGCCTCGAAGACAACGAGGAGAACGCCTTTCTCTCCCGGGCTCTCTTCGCCCTCGATCTCGACGTCCCGATCGATTTAAACCTCGAAGAAATGGAGATGGAGGCGGCGGACAAGGGTAGGCTCAAGGAGATCTTCACCGAGCTCGAGTTCCACACGCTTCTAAAGGAGCTCGATGAGCCGGGGGCGGGACTCACGATTCCCCACGAGACCGTTTTTACCGAAGAGAGGCTTTTTGAGATCATCGAGGGGGCTAAGAGGGCCGAGTACCTGTCGGTCGACACCGAGACAACCTCGGTCTTTCCGATGGAGGCGGACCTTGTGGGGATATCCCTCTGCTTCGAGGAGGACTCCGCCTGCTACATCCCCCTAGGCCATAGATACCTGGGGGCGCCGGCGCAGCTCGACATGAAGCGTTGCCTCGATCTCCTGAAGGACCTCCTGTCAGATCCGAAGGTCAGGAAGATCGGGCAGAACATCAAATACGACTACATCATCCTGAAGAGAAACGGTGTCGAAATTTCCCCCATAGCCTTCGACACCATGGTGGCGTCCTACCTGATAAATCCCTCTAGACGTGGCCACGGCCTCGACAACATCTCGCTGAGATACCTCGGGCACAAGCCGATAAGCTACAGCGACGTCGCGGGATCGGGAAAAAACCAGCTCTCATTTTCCGAGGTAATGGTGGAGGACGCCGCCCCCTACGCCGCCGAGGACGCCTACCTCGTATACAAAATGCTCCCCGTAATGGATAAAAAGATGGGGGAGCTTAAGACCGAGTCCCTCTTTCACAAGGTAGAGATACCCCTGATCGAGGTCCTTGCCGAGATGGAGATCAAGGGGGTCAGGGTGGACGAGGCCAGGCTCCACGTGCTCTCAGCCGAGTTTTCGGAGAAGATCGAAAAGCTGCGAGCCAGGATAATCGAACACGCCGGCGAGGATTTCAACATCAACTCGCCTAAGCAGCTGGGGGAAGTCCTCTTCGAGAGGATGAAGCTCCCTACCGTAAAGAAGACGAAGACCGGCCACTCGACCGACAATGACGTTTTGACCGCTCTCACGGCCCAGCACCCGATAGCGGGGGAGATACTGGAATATCGGAGCCTGACAAAGCTTAAATCTACCTACGTGGACTCGCTGGCAAAACTGATAAACAGAAAGACCGGAAGGATCCACACGTCGTTCAACCAGACGGTCACAGCAACGGGGAGGCTCTCTTCCTCCGACCCGAACCTCCAGAACATCCCCATAAGGACGCCGGAGGGGAGAAAGATCAGGGAGGCCTTCATACCGGAGGGAGGGCACCTCTTGGTAAGCTCCGACTACTCCCAGATCGAGCTGAGACTTTTTGCCCACCTCTCCCAGGACCAGGCTCTTCTTGAGGCATTTTCAAGGGATGAGGACATCCACAGCAGCACCGCCGGCGCCATCTTCGGAATAGATGCCGCCGACGTCACGCCGGAGATGAGGCGAAAGGCAAAGACCATTAACTTCGGCATCATATACGGAATCTCGGCCCACGGCCTGTCGCAGCAGCTCAACATCGGGCGTCAGGAGGCCCAGGAGTTCATCGACGCCTACTTCGACAAGTTCTCCGGCGTAAAGGAGTTTATCGACAGCGCCGCAAAAAAGGCGGAGGAGGACGGATACGTAACCACCATCATGGACAGGAGGCGCTACCTGCCGGAGCTCAAGAGCAATGACAGAAACGTCCGCGCCTTCGCCCAGAGGATGGCGGTAAACACACACGTCCAGGGTAGCGCCGCCGACCTTATAAAGCTCGCCATGATAAACATCCACCGCCGCCTCAAAAAGGAAAATCTAAGCGCCGAAATGATCATCCAGGTCCACGACGAGCTGCTGTTGGAGACGTTGGAGGGTGATGTGGAAAAGGTCGTGAAGATAGTCGGGGAAGAGATGGAGGGGGTGATGGATCTCTCCGTCGCCCTCAAGGTGGACATCAATACCGGTAAAAACTGGAGCGAGGTGCACTGATGAGAAGGACGATATTTACCCTTTGTTGGCTCTTTGCCGCGGCTTTCGTCATCGCCTCGGTCATAGGCTGCGGCGAAAAAGTGGCCGAAGACGAAAAGGAGAAGCATGTAACGGGGAAGGTCCCCCTCGACGGGAAATCCCCCTTGAGGGAGATACCGAAGGAGGGGGAGCTGAACTACCTGACGCCGAAGCCGGAGGACAGGGGGGACTACACAGAGTTCTACACGATCCAGCTGGGGGCCTTCAGCAGCCTCGAAAACGCCCACAAACTCCTTTCTGAACTTAAAAGCGACGGATACGACGTATTCCTGTTCGAGAGCCACATCAAATCGGACTCCCTCTACAAGGTGGGGCTGGGAACCTTCGAGAAGAAGGAGGACGCCAGGACGTATCTGGATAACCTCGTAATCCCGGGCTTTGAGGGGCTCTGGATCACCCAGGTGAGATACGGAAGCGCCGTGGACCTAGACACCGAAAAGGGAAAGGGCGAGGCGGCCGAAAAATCTAATGTCGCCGAGATGGTCTATGTCAGCGACAAGGCGGCGGACGGAGACGGCGGGGCCGTTAGGTGGGGCGTGTGGCTCAAACGGGGGGAGGAAGAACCCCTGCTCCTCGCCGATAGCGAAGAGACGATAAGGCGTCCCATAATATCCCCCGACGGAAAGAGGGTGGCGTTCATAGTCGTGGAAAACGAGGCGGGGGGCGGGAAGATCTCCATCGCGGACACGTACGGCTCAAAAAATGTGTCGTCGATACCCGCGCCGGTTGCGCTGAATCACCACATCTGGATATCGGCGGAGGTCTTGGCATACGTCTCCACCTCCCCCTCAAAAGAGATCGCAAACAAGATCGTCATATATAATATCATCAAGAGGAAGGGCGATGTCCTTATATCCTCGAAAGACAATCTCTTCGAGAACCTGATCCTTTCGCCGAACGGAAAATATATAGCCTACGACGCCCACAGCTATGCCTCCGGTTATGATTCCTCGGTCCTTCCCAAAAATGTCGATAGCGACGAGGCGGTTCACGTCGAGACGATAAACCTCGAGACCGGATCGAAGAGGGTCATCCGCGCCGGCTACACGACGAGGCTGATGGGCTGGTATCCTGACGGGAACCTGATGGTCGCCTATCACCAGGAACCGGGCAAGGGGAAGTCCTACAGTTACTCCTTCGCCAGCTCGGACCCCGACGGGAAGAACATCGTTATGCTCGAGGACATAAAGACCGTAAAGAACGTGGGAGCGGGGGTGACATCCACCGACGGGCGCCGCATCGCCTTCGTGACGTGGGAAATAGAGGACGACGAAGGCAAGTCGAAGCGCCGCACGCCCACGGAGCTCTGGCTCCTCGACGTCGAGAGGGGAGAGGCGGAGAGGCTTCTCAAGAGGGACTCCATCCTCTACGGCCCATCCTGGTCGCCCGGGGGAGACGAGCTGGTCATAACGGGAAGGATAAAAAACCGGCTGAACGTCTTTGTCGTGGGGGACCTCGGCACCGGAGATGGTGGGGCGGGAAAGAAAAGCCCCAGCGTCAAGAGGCTCTTTAACTTGGATGACAACTCCTATGACGCCGCATTCCATTGATTCATCAGGACATATAAAGCCGGCACCGTTTTCATCGGCCCATCGGTTTATTAGTATCAGTCTATTAATATGTTGGAGTATAGAGTGAAAGAAGAGAAGATAACGATCCCGTCGGGAGAGGTGACCCTCACCGGGGGGCTTACGAGGGCATCCGGGGAATCGAACGAGTCCCCGATTGCCATCATCTGCCACCCACACCCCCACTACGGAGGGAGCATGCATAACAACGTGGTGGAGGGGGTGCTAATTAATGTCATCAACAGGGGATATTCCGCCCTCCGCTTCAACCTCCGCGGTGTCGGCGGAAGCGGCGGCCGCGCGACCGGGACGTTGGAGGACGGCCGGGACGTCAAGGCGGCGGTGGATTTCGTCTCCGAGATGGGGGGATTTAACCCGATCTATCTCGTGGGATATTCCTACGGGGCGTGGGTGGGGCTTCACCACGCCATCTCCGACAATCGAATATCCGCATGGGCGGCGGTATCTCCGCCGGTCTCGATGTTCGACTTCTCGTACCTCGAAGGCGCCAAGGTACCCAAGTTCTTCGTCGCCGGCGACCGGGACGACTTCCTCGACCTCGACGTCCTCAAAGAATTGGTGCAGAGGCTCGACGAGCCGAAGGAGCTTGTCGTGATACGCGGCGCCGACCACTTCTACGGCGGCTTCGAGTATGATGTGGGAGAGTTAGTGGGGGGGTTTTTGAAGGGGCTGGGGTAAGGGAATATACAAAAATAACTCCATGCTGATTCTTCGGATGGGTGGCACTGATAAGTCCTTACTTGTCAGTGGGCTTTTCAATTATCACCGGATAGTCAAAAACAATAAGGGCATATAAGTCTGTCCGTCCAGCTCGGCCGTGGAAACGGAAATTAATATCTTTCTGGATTCCCGATCAGGTCGGGAATGACAGCATAAATACCCGTTCGAGTCGGGAATGACAGAATATTGGACTCCCCATAAAATCTTTAATGAGAAAAAGGGAAATAAGTTTGATCTGTCATTCCCGCGGAAGCGGGAATTTAGTAGGTCGGTCTGTGTGTAGGGTTCTACTTACAAGCGTTAGCTTATCAGTAGACTTGTGATAAAGACATAAATCGCCGCCACCGCGGGGGATCGGCTTAATTTTTAAGTGGGCCGATGACGCGGCAATCTCGTCCTCTTTGTCACCAGACCGCCGCGCTACCCGTTTTTTATAATCAGCTTCGCTCGCAATGACATAGGGATCAGGGAAACAAACAGAGCTTTAGTACTGCTAAACCGCCCAGAACCCCAGCAGCAGGAAAAAAATCCCCAGAAGGAGGGGAACCACTGCATACAGGTGCAGGAACTTCTCCTTTTTCATCATCCATTTGCTCATCTTTAGAAAAGGCGCCGGGTACGTGACGATCAAAATACCCTCGACAAAGGCGATCCAGCCGAAGATCGTGATGATGACCGACCAGCTCAGGCTCCACTCGTTGTGATATACGACAAGCAGGAAGCCGAGCACCAGGGCGAGCAGGCCGAAGAGGTAATACAGGGCCGGTGACTCGATGGAGTCCTTCATGATATCCCTGTACGCCTCTTTGTAGATTAACCCCCTGACGCCGGCGGCCGCGTAGACCAATCCCAACAGCTGAAAGATATGCGCATCTGACATGATAAAACCTCCCTTATTATTTTACACTTTGTTATTTCTATTGTACCACCTTCCGAATCGTCCGGCAAAGGTCAAATCGAACCGGTTTTCAATACCAATATTCACCTTGCCCGGAAAATCCGGCCGTTTTTTAAACACAATTATGGTATACCATTCGGCGGCCTTAATGTTATAATGGCCGAAGAAAAAATAGACACCGTATCAGGAGGCAAGCGTGGAGATAGAAAAGAGATTCATCTTCTTTCCCGAAAAGCGGATCGACTATACCCCAAAGGATTTCGGGTACCGGTTCGAAGACGTCTACTACCTGACCAAGGATAACGTCAGGATAAACGCCTGGTTCGTGCCCGCTGGAGAGGGCGCCCCGACAATCATCTTCTGCCACGGAAACGCGGGGAACATCTCCCACAGGATTGAGAACATCACCCTCCTCGTTAAGCGGGGGATTTCTGTCTTCATCTTCGACTACCGCGGCTTCGGCAACAGCGGCGGAAAGATCGCCGAGGAGGGCCTCTACCTCGACGCCCTGGGGGCGTACGATTACCTCACGGGCGAGATGAAGATACCCATATCTAAGATCGTCCCCTTCGGGAGATCGATGGGTGGGCCGATCGCCGTGGACCTTGCCTCGAGATTTACCTTTCCCTGTCTCATCCTCGAATCGACCTTCACGAGCCTGAAGGACATGGTCAGGAGCTTCTACCCGATGTTGGGAATCGACAAGCTCCTCACCATGAAGTTCAACTCCGAGGAGAAGATCAGGGGGATTAAGTTCCCCGTCCTTTTTATCCACGGCGACTCCGACGAGATCGTCTCATACGACCTGGGCAGAAGGCTCTTCGACGCCGCCAACGAGCCGAAGACATTCTACACCATAGAGGGCGCCATGCACAACGACACATTCGACGTAGGGGGAGAGGAATATTTCAATACCTTCGTGGGATTTATCAACGAGCACGTAAAGGAGTGAGGCCGGGGTAAAATTCCATCCCGTCTGCACTAAAAAACATGCATATCCCCCCACAGGGATTACGCGATAAAACACAATCCCAATACTAAAGCCGGATTAATTTTCAGCGAGCGCCCGAGGGCGCTTCTTCACCCGATCCCGAATTTGACGTTCTAATCCTTTACGTGTCTGTGGGGTCCCAGAAGGATAAACGCTATGGCGAAGAGGAGACAAACCGTAACGAAGTTGATGAACGACCTGGGATAAAGATCGAAGGCGAACGGAGCCATACCGAACACCTTGACCACGATCCCGAATATGAAGCCCGCAAAGGCCGCCAGAATAAAGAGCCACGCGATGATTCTCATTTTTTCCTCCCGTGAAAAAAACTGCCCTTTAAAACACCTTCCCATCCTACCTTCCCCGACCCGATTAAAAATCGATTATCCTCTTTTTCCAACCCGATTCGGAATCCATCATCCTGTCATTCCCGACCTGATCGGGAATCCAGATAGATATTCACTGGATTCCCGTTTTCACGGGAATGACATATAAGGTTTACCTTTTTTTTGCTACTAAATCGATATGGAATCTGTATCCCGTCATTAACGACCCGGTTGGGAATCCGCTATACCTTCATTCTCGACCCGGTTAGGAATCCGCTATACTGTCATTCCCGACCTGATCGGGAATCCAGATAGATATCGGTTCCGCCCACCCGCCCAACGCACAAACACCCACACTCTGGATTCCCGCTTACGCGGGAATGACACACTTAGAGTTTCCCGCTTCCCAAGGTAATGACATATATATTTACACCCACTTCACCACTTCCCTGACACTGCACCCCATCTTTTCGAGGCCCGACATGAACTCCATCCTCTTTGAATGATCGGTCACGGCGTAATCGAATCCCATCCTCAGGCGGTGCTTCACCTCGTGAAAATCGATCTTGAGAAGCTGGGCCAGCTTCTTGGCGGCGTTGTTCAGGGCCACCTCGTCTGCCGGGCCTATGATGTTTAAGAAATACTTCTTTTTGAACTCGTGGCCGCAGAAGGGACACGCCCCGTAGGCTCCGTCGATGAGCTTCTTGCACTCCGGGCACTCCTTGGTCTTTCCCAGAGCATCCACACCGGCGTCCAAGAGGGGCGAGGCCTTGATGAAGATGCTCTCGGCGCGAACGGAAAGCTCCTCCACCGAGTAGATAAGCTCCCTTAACAACCTTCTTATTGATATGAGGAGAAAAAGGATTAAAAAAAGGGCGAATACCCCCATTATGACCCCGAAGACGAAGACAATGGGAAACCAGGGGAATATATCAAGGATTACGTCCAACTTTCATCTCCGTGAGCTTAATCGCAAGGTCCATTACGTACGTCACTCCCTTTTTGCCCTTCTCCATCATTTCGAGCCAGTCGAGCGGGATGGCACCCGCCCCGTAGTAGGCCCCGGCGATCGCCCCCGCCATTGCGCCGGTCGTGTCGGCGTCCCCGCCGGCGTTGACTGCGATGATCACTGCATCGGCAAAGCACTTTGATAACAGAAACGCCGATATGCTTGCCGGCACGGCCCCGATTGCGCTCACGTCCCGCGTAAAATTCGATACCAGGATATCTATGGCCTCATCAATCCCTGAGGCCGAGAACTTCTTTATCGGGGCAAGGGCGGCCGAGAACTCCCCGCTGATGGCGTCAACCAAAGCGGCGATGTCGTCGACGTATCTCGCCGCCTCAATCTTTCGGCCCTCGGCCGCGGCCCCGACCGCAAAGGCCACGGCTGCCGCCTGCGCCACCGCCCCGGCAACGCCTATGGGGTGTTTGTGGGTGATCTCGGCCGACTTGACGGCGTGCTCAACCAGCCTTTCCCTGTCGTCGTAAAAAAAACAGCCTATGGGGGCAATCCGCATGGCGGCCCCGTTCCCCCAGCTGTCCGTTCCCACCTCGTCCGCACCGATCCCGGCCTCGATCCTCTTCATCACCCCGAAGATCCGCCCCCCGTAGCCACGGGAAGAATCGAAGTTATCGAGGAACCTTTTGGCGATTTCCCGCTGGGTCGGCTCCGGTTCGGAGCGGATCGCCTCCATTATCCCGATCATCATCTGGGTGTCGTCGGTGTATCTGCCGTTGATCGGTTTTTCGAGCAATCCGTACCGCTCCCTGATCGAGGCCGGATGCCAGCCCTCGACCGATGCGCCGAAGGCGTCTCCCACAAGGGTTCCCAAGGAAGACCCGACGAAGATGTCCCTCAGCTTCAATCCCCCGGACGGCACGTTTCTTAAACCCCCAAAATATTAAAGAAAACGCCTTGGGAAATTATAAACTTTTTACTTGAGCGAATGCAAGTAAATAGTTTGGCCCCTCAAAATAGACTAATTGGCTCGGGGCTGTTTTTTCTCCTTAAAAAACTCGTCTTTGGAGGGACAGAGAGAGTTTAATGGACACTCTTCACATAAGGGTCTTCTCGCCTTGCAGTACTCCCGCCCGAGGCGGATGAGCAGGATGTGGAAGGGGAAATATTTATCCTCGGGTACCAGCCTCTCCATGATCTTGTGGGCGGACGTAACATCCGCCTTCTCATCGACAAGCCCAAGCCTTTTTGTCACCCTGTAGATGTGGGTGTCCACCGGAAAGGCGGGCTTGCCGAGGGAGAAGAGAAGCACAATAGACGCGGTCTTCACGCCCACCCCCTTAAACGAGGTGAGGTAATCGAGGGCCTCGTCCCTATCCATATCGCTCAAGTGATCGAGGTCGAGCCTTCCCCGCTCGTTATATATCTCGCCCAGTATCTCCTTTATCCTGACCGACTTCTGGGGCGCAAGCCCGCCGACCCTTATCGCCTCCTCGATCTCCTTTACATCCGCCGCCATCACATCCTCCCACCTCTCAAAGCGGGACATCAGGCTCGCATAGGCCCTGTCCCTGTTCAGGTCGGTGGTGTTCTGGGAGAGGATCGAGAAGATAAGTTCAGACAGGGGATCTTTCCTCAGGCGTTTTTCGGGTATGCCGAAGTATCCTTCGAGCTTCTCCAAGATATTGGCAATCTTTTTCATGGGTAAATCTTCTCACAACGGGGGGGAGGTGACAACAAAAAAACAGAGTATCTTTGCCGGCGTCCAGCTGTTTTCAAGATGAAGTGTCTAAAAAAACAATCCAAAAACAGACTCAAAAAATGTACCGTTTTCCCACGCCTTTTGATATAATCTCTAAAAAACTGAAGGGGAGCAGATGAAAAGATTAATCCTCGGGACCGCCGGGCACATCGACCACGGAAAGACGGCCCTGATTAAGGCCCTTACCGGCATAGATACCGACAGGCTGAAGGAGGAGAAGGAACGGGGCATCACGATAGAGCTCGGTTTTGCCTACCTCGACCTCCCCTCCGGGACGCGCCTCGGGATCGTGGACGTCCCGGGGCACGAGAAGTTCGTGAAGAACATGGTCGCCGGCTCCGGCGGGATAGACATCGTGGCGCTCGTCGTCGCCGCGGACGAGGGTATAATGCCCCAGACGGTCGAGCACATGAACATCCTGAAGCTCCTCGACGTCCCCCTCGGCGTCGTGATCATAACGAAGGTGGACACCGTCGACGAAGAGATGATCTCCCTTGTCGAGGAGGAGCTATTCGATTTCACCTCCGGGACTTTTTTGGAGGGGGCGCCCGTCGTCAGGGTGTCCTCCATCACGGGCGACGGCATCGACGAACTGATATCGGTTCTGGACGGGCTGCTCTCCAAGGTCGAGGGGAGGGGAGCCTCCGGCCTTTTTAGGCTCCCCGTAGACCGCGTCTTTACGATGAAGGGGTTCGGGACCGTGATCACGGGGACGCTCCTATCCGGCGGGGTAAAGGCGGGAGAGGAGATAACCATAATGCCAACAGGCAAGGCTGCCAGGATCAGGGGAATTCAGGTCCACAACGACTCGGTCGACGAGGCGGTGGCCGGAACGAGAACCGCCATCAATCTGACCGGTATCGACAGGGAATCGATAAAGAGGGGGGACACGATAATCTCTCCCGGGACCATCGAGCCGACCTACATGATTGACGCGAAGCTTAGCTACCTTTCTGACAACGCAAAAAACCTCAAGAACAGGGAAAGGGTGAGGTTCCACCTCGGAACCAGCGAGGTGATCGTAAACGTCGTCCTGATGGAGAGGGAGGAGGTCGCCCCCGGCGACGAAGCCTACGTCCAGATTCGCCTCACCGAGCCGGTCGTCGCCGTCCCGGGAGACAGGTTCGTCATCCGCTCCCTCTCGCCCGTGACGACGGTCGGAGGCGGGGAGATTCTGAACGCCCACCCGAAAAAGCACAAGCGGTTCAAGGAAGACACCATCGAGGACTTCGAGATATTGACACGGGGCGAGCTTGACGAGCGGGCCGTCGTCTTCCTTCGCGACACGGGGTACATAGGGGCAACGGCAAAGGAGCTCGAGGTGAGGATGGGGACATCCCAGACTAAGACCAATAAGATTCTCGACAAACTCCTGGGCGACAGGAGGATAGTAGTCTTCGATAAGGATAAGGGGGGCTACCTGGAGGGGGAAACTTACGGAAGGCTAAAGGGGGTCGCCATCGAGAGGATCGGGGAATACCACGCCAAGAACCCTAAGGAGGAGGGGATATCGAAGGAGGAGCTGTTCAGGAAGATGCCCTGGGGGGTGGGGCAGAAGCTCTTTGCAAAACTAATGGACGACCTTGCGGGAAAAGATAAAATCTCGGCCGCGGGCGAGAGGATCGCCCTCTCATCCCACAAGGTTGTGTTGAAAGCCGACGAGGAGGAGATAATCAAGGGCGCCGTGGATATGATCCGGGGGGGAGGGCTCTCGCCGCCGTCGACTCAGGAGATGGCCGAGGCGTTGAAGGTTACCGAAGCTGAAGTCAAAAAGCTTCTCACCGTCAACGCAAGGGACGGCAAAATAGTCAGGGTGAAGGAGAACCTCTACTTCGACGCCGGGGACCTCGACGATCTCAAGAAAAAGCTGATTGAATATCTGAAGGAGAAGGGCGAGATAACCACCCAGGGATTCAAGGATATGACCGGCTCCACCAGAAAGTACATGATACCCCTCTTCGAGTATTTCGACTCCGAGAAGGTGACGATAAGGATCGGCGACGTCAGGAAGCTCCGGGAGCGGGGGGGCGGGTAGGGAAATAGATGACTGCTTACTATATATTGGAACCCTTTTTCTGATTACAAGCTCTACACAAAATTTGTATATTATCTACCGTGTTTGCTCCGCCTTTTGAAAACGGGATTATGTGATCAAATTCGAGATATTTATCGGCACCACACATGACACATTTACCACCATCCCTATAAAAAACTTCCATTTGTACATCTCGTGGAATATGTCTTGACATTTCTTTATCGCTTTGTGTGATTAGAAAATTTGATTTTTTTGTCAAAAAGAGCAATATCTCATAAACAATTTCAGGATTACTAAGCCTGTAATATCCCCTTCCTTTTCCTTGTCTATCTATAAAAACAGAATTGGAATCATATGATAAATTGAAAACACTCTTATATATGAATTGAAAGCTAGTATTTTTTGTTTTATCCTTGCCAAGAAAAAAAACTCTGTCACTCGTGAGAACAAGTTTACCAGTGGTTTCTGTTCTATTTTTATCGGTTTTTATATATATACATGGATCGTATATGTAAAAAAATTCAGTGCTTTTTATAATAACAGGTGGAGGTTTCAAATCCAATGGGGTCAAATTTCCTTTTCTAATATTTTGAATTTTTTTAATTCTCTTTATCTCGTTTTGAATTTCCTTTTTGTAATCATCTTGGGTTTTAAGAAACTCCATCATTTTTTTAATTGTTTTTTCTTCTTCTTTTTCGATTTTTCCATCCTGTTTTGCGAATAGTAAAAGTTGTTCAATGAAATCCTTTGCAGGTTCTTCAATTTGTTTTAAAGCTTCTCCCCATTTTAAACCGTATTTTTCCGTCACGTTCATAAGCTGATTCATTTCATTGTCGTCCAACTCGTAATCTTCTATTGATTTTATAAAAAGATTTTCGAATATTTCTAATGCTTTAGCTTTAACCTTCAAAAGATCGTATTTTATTATTTCACGTTCTTCTTTTCCCAGTTTTAAAACATCCATTGCTTTATTTATAACTTTTTCTTCTTTTCTATCAATTACATTATCCTCCGAAGCAGTTATTACAAGGCTTTCAACAAAATTAAGGGCATCTTCCCTTACAAGTATCATCATATCATCCCAATCTAAATTGTACTTTTTTACGAACCTTTTTAAATAATTCATTTCTTGTGCTGTTAAAACTCCGTCTGAAATAAATTCCTTAAATTTATTCTTAAAGAATTCTATCGCTTTTCTTTTAGGTGTGTCCAATTCTTCATAAATTTTAATCATCCTATTTGGATCAATTTTTAGTATTTTACTAATTTTTTCAATATCTTTCTTTTCATCATCATCGAGAATACCATCTTCAATATATGTTTTTGATATACTTTCTACAAAACAATTAGCTTCTCTTGTTACAAAAGCCATCGCTTCCTTCCAACTAATTTCATTTTTTTCGGCAAAAAGCTTCAAATATTTTATTTCAAAATCAGTCAAAACACCATCTGATATTGCCTCAGAAAAGATAGTCTTAAACGTTTCCATAGCCTTTATTTTTTGATTAAGGTCTCTTTTCTTTTTAAAAAAGATAAATTTGTTAGAATCTACTTTCTTATTCTTTATTTCAGATGTGGCAATTTTATGAAGCTTATAGACATCTGGATCTCCGAGGAAGCTTTTTGGTTTTTCTAAAGGAGATTTACAGCTTTTACAATAAATTTCACCAGGCATGTTTTCAAATCCGCAATTGTGGCAGATATTAGTGTATCCTCTTTTATTTATATATATTGTCCTTGAGCATTTCGGACATGTTAGAGATAAGCCACTTTCTGTAATACTACTCTCATTAACTTCACCGACAAAATCACAATTTTGGCATCCCACTTTCATTTTGACACCGGCAATAGTGACACATTATTCAAATATACTTATTTGCTCTCTTCATATTTGCATATCATAAAACAACTATGGCTATTGACTTCAATAAAATCTGATACCATGAAAAGTTTAGCAGAAACTCTATTATTGTCATGCGGGTTCAACTCTTTAGTGCAACAGGTTGATTAAAGAATACTTCTATAGGCGTCTTAAAATCAAGACACTTTCTTGGCCTGTTA